>JBILTA010000013.1:0-23008 GCA_044371785.1 Pirellulaceae bacterium
CTAAGCGAGTATGGGAGCAAAGGTAAGCTGCTGAGCTTGGCATCATTGCAGCTTGTTAAAGATGCGGTCGATGGGTTGCCATTGTCAGATGTCGATGGGATCGAGATTTACTGCGATCGTCATGGTGGAAGAAGCAAGTATCTTGAGTTATTGCATAGCGTGTTTGAGGACGTTTTCTTTTGGATTGAAAGTGAGACATCTCACGAGAGTTGCTACCGGACGGAGTGGAAGGGGTGTCCTCTGAGGATTCGATTTACAGTGGGAGGAGATCGATTTCCACCGACCTCGGCCGCTTCGATGATTGCGAAATGGCTTCGAGAAGCGAGCATGGATTGTTTTAATAAGTATTGGCAAAGCAAAATGGTTGAACTTAGGCCAACGGCGGGCTATCCCGTCGATGCCAAGCGATTTGTGCACGATCTGACGGCCGCAAAGATTTGGGAAGCGGACCGTGGATTGCCCTCTTTAGAAGTTATGTGGCGGCGCGCATAAACGAGCGAAAACGCGAATGCTACCAAAAGGAGAGGGGGCAATAACTCGCATCACGGTTATTGCCCCCTAAATTCGAATAACTATGTTATCGCCGTTTAAATGGACGATTATGCACCGCGTTCCGCAAACGTTTTGAGTGCCAAGATTGCTTGGACAACATCGTCTTGTCTTACCTCACCCCATTTCATCGCACGATGTCGAATGATGGCGAGTTTAAATTGCTCGAGTGCTTCCGCAATATCAACGGGAAGTGTGGCAAGTGAAGCAAAAGGGTTATCGTAATCGAGCTTAACAGGTGGTGAGTAATCGTCATCATCATCTGCCAGGTTGTCGACTTCAGGCGACTTAGTGTTATCCCATTCGGAATCCTCACCGAAGTCTGGTCCTTCATTGCGAGGTCCAGATGCAACGATGCCTTCATCGTCATTATCTTCAGCAGTCTCACCGCGTTGCGAAATGGGTGTGTAATCTTCATCCAATTCGCCACTGATCACATCGGCGTCTTTGGGTTTGAGTTTTGGATCGCCGCTGACGGCTTCCCAGCGTTGAGCTCGCATTTGCGAAACGCTCCAGCGGCTAGACGAAGCGCCTTGCAACCAGATTTCTGCATCGTTCCACTCGATAGCTGCCAGAAAGTGGCTCCAGTAAAGACCGCTGTACGATTCATAGCTGTCGTTGAAGCGTTCGTACACTCGACGCAAACGCCCAACATGTTGAGCGGTGACACCCCCGACGCGTTGGCTCCAAGCTTCATCACTGTAGGCAGTGACTCGCGCGCCAGCTTCTAACAAGGCGTCGCGCCACTGAAAAATGATTCGACCTTTTTCCCAATTGGTCGTACTGATGAGCGTATTCCATCGTCCAACAAATGGATCACTTTGTTGTTGAAGCATAGGATCGTCGAGTTGAAACTCATCGTTTCCGATGGGGGTGTTCTCGATGACAGCGGCTTCGTTTTCAAAAGCGACTTCGGTGACAGAATTGTTTGGTTCGAACGGTGTATCTTCTGAGTTCATGGTTATCCAGTTCACGAGTTCAGACTTCTAGAACGAGTGCAGGTGGAGTAACGTAACGGAAAAGGACCCGGCATCGGTACCCCTAGAGTTGAGAGTCCCCGGCGATTTTCGGGATTTCGTTGCAGCGGGACTCGCGTTGCGACACCTGCGAAAAATGTAGCGAATTTCGTTGGTTTACGGGGAAGAGGCTCTCGTGCGGTTTGAATTGGGGTAAGCCGAATGTCTCGATCACATGTATTCCGCCGATTGTCTAGGCTTCGCCGCATATCAACTATGGCCAAGGTGAGTGCGGGGGGGCCCTGTAAGTGCGGGTAGTGAATTTGCCTGCTTTTCGAGAGACTATCGTGTCACCGATTTAGTTGATGTGAGGGGGTATGATGTCGTTTTACCACATGTCCACCTCAAAGCATAAAGGTAATAATCGTTATAACTGCGACATTGATGCCCAATTCGGATAGAAATCAGTCTAGCTAATAGCCAAAAAACTAAAGCTCGATTAGCATAGAGTGGGTTCCCCCCCCACTTGTGTACTTAAGGGGGTTCTACAGAAATTAACTCGAGTTGCAACCAATGATCCGCGTCGGAGTTGTCGGTTTAGGGTATTGGGGTCCGAATCTTGTTCGATGTTTTTCTGAGCTAGCCGATTGCAAGGTCACAGCCTTTTGCGATCAGAATATTGACCGCTTGTTGATGGTCAAGAATCGATTTCCGGCAATTCAGCCCTTCGACAACTACGACCACTTATTGGCATCCGATGTTGTGGATGCGTTGGTGATTGCAACACCAACAGCGTCCCATTTCCAACTCGCCTCTAAGGCATTGAAACAGGGTATTCATGTCTTTGTGGAGAAGCCATTGGCTCGCACAGTGGAAGAGTGTCAGCAGTTAATTGAGATTGCTGATGAGAACGGGGCCAATTTGTTTGTTGGTCACATTTTCTTGCATTCGTCGCCTGTTGCCAAGCTGAAAGAGTTGATTGAATCGGGTGAATTGGGAAACATCAACTACATCAGCAGTCGTCGTTTAAATCTGGGACCAGTGCGCAAGGACGTGAGTTGCCTCTACGATTTAGCGCCGCACGACATTTCGATGATGTTGTACCTCTTGGGCGAGCAGCCGATCAGTGTAGGGTGTTCTGGATTGGCGCATTTGAACGAAGGCGTTCACGATGTGTGCAATCTCAATCTGACGTTCCGCGGCAATCGCATGGGCATGATCCATGTTAGTTGGTTGGATCCGCGTAAGGAACGAGTGTTGACTGTCGTGGGTGATCGCAAGATGGCCGTTTATGACGACCTCGATCAAGAGAAGATCAAAGTTTTTGACAAAGGGATAAAGACGCCTGCTCACCCCTCTAATTATGCTGAATTCCAGATCGCATATCGATACGGTGGAAGTTATAGCCCGTTCATTCAAGAGCGAGAGCCACTGAAATCGGAATGTGAAGCGTTCATCAACAGTATTACTAAAGGTCAGGTGCCGTTAACCGACGGTCGGAATGGATTGCAAGTGGTCGAGGTATTAGATGCTGCTGAGAAGTCTCTTTTCAGTGGTGGTGGCCAAGTGCGATTGAGTTCAGTGGCAGTGGAGTGTTAATGGAGCGCGCCGTCACGAATTGTTGCGGCAGGAACGAGGGGAATGGATGTCAGTCCGAATTCATCCAAGTGCATTGGTAGAGAGTGAAGAAATAGGCAGTGGATCGAGTATTTGGGCCTTTGTCCATGTGATGAAGGGTGCCAAATTGGGAGTCAACGTCAATGTAGGTGACCATGCCTTTATTGAGTCGGGCGCCATTGTCGGAAACAACGTCACGATCAAAAACCAAGTATTGGTCTGGGAGGGCGTGCAAATCGAGGACAATTGTTTTATTGGTCCACGCGTCACCTTCACCAATGATCGCAATCCCCGCTCGCCGCGTATGCTCAGCAGCAGAGAGCGATATCGCGAAAAAGAAAATTGGCTTGCACGTACAGTTGTACGTCAAGGAAGTTCTATTGGTGCTGCCGCTACGATTTGCCCTGGAATTGTCTTGGGAGAGTATTGCATGATAGCGGCTGGGGCAGTAGTTACCACAAATGTTCCACCCTTTGCATTGATGATGGGTGTCCCCGCGCGACATGTCAGCGACGTATGTACCTGTGGTCAGCGCCTAGAGGGGAAATATGATGAAACCGATTGTAGATATTGCGGCATGACAGCCGCCCAGAGGCTCACCTCTCTAAGTCGTTCCATTGAGAATCACTGATTGCCATCTTTTTACCACTTAGCTTAAAATCATCTATGAATGCTCCGCACATGAAGTCCAAAGAGTCGATTCCGTTGGTAGATTTGGCAACACAATCGCGCATGATTCGCGACGAGGTGTTGCGTAGAATGGCCGATGTTATTGATCACGGTCGTTATATTTTGGGATCGGAAGTTGATGAGTTCGAAGGCAAGTTTGCCGAGTACTGTCAGGCAGCACATTGCATTGGCGTGGCGAACGGTACTGATGCTTTACACCTTGCTCTTCGAGCCTTGGGTGTAGGACCTGGCGATGAAGTCATCACTGCGGGCAACTCGTTTGCCGCTACGGCCTTCGCCATCGCATACACCGGAGCGAAAGCTGTATTCATCGATGTGTGCGAAGATGATTACAACTTGGATCCAGCACTTATCGAAGCTGTGATCACGGAAAAGACGAAAGCCATTATTCCTGTCCATCTTTACGGCAATCCAGCTCGGATGATCGAGATTTGTGAGATTGCCAAACGTCACGGCTTGAAGGTTGTCGAAGATGCGGCTCAAGGTCATGGCGGTGAAATCAATGGCAAGCGCATTGGGAGTTTCGGCGATATTGCTTGTTTTAGTTTCTACCCTGGCAAAAATCTCGGGGCATTTGGTGATGGCGGCGCAGTAACGACCAACTGTTCTCAGCTAGCGGAAAAATTGCGTCTATTGCGCAACTATGGTCAACGCGTTAAGAATCGACATGACATGTTGGGGTACAACTGTCGGCTAGACACCTTACAAGCATGCGTACTGCTCACCAAAATGCAGTATATCGAGCATTGGACGGAGCAGCGTCGGCAGGTGGCACAGTGGTATCAGGAAGAATTGCAGGAGACGGGTTTAATACTCCCCACGATACCTGAAGACGCCAGACACGTGTTTCATTTGTACGTCGTCCGACATCCCGAACGAGATCGGTTGATGGCGAACTTGGCGGCAGAGAATATTTACTGTGGTATTCACTATCCCCATCCTTTGTCGACCGCCGCGCCGTTCTATGATTCGGTAACCTATCCGATGGGCTTACCAAACTGTACCAGGTTTGCGACCGAAATTGTGTCGTTGCCAATGTATCCAGAGTTGACTCGTGAACAGGTCGCTCGAATTGCTGATTCCATTCGTGCTTTGAACTTAATTGAGGCCAAGATCTGATGAATCCGAGTGCACCCGTGCAAGAGATGACAGAATCTATGCCGATCGAAACGGAGAAAAAAAGCTCCGTACGAAGTAATTCGGAAGGATCCGGAACGATGCGTTCGGGACTTGGACGCGTTGTGCGTCGTCGTCGGCCGTTGGAGTTGTCGCTCAACGCGCTGTTGCAGTTACCTTTTGTCTATTTGCGATTGATTGCCACCTGTGTGGTTGTGGCTGGCTTGTTGACTTGGGCTGCACTTTTGGTTTGGCCGCGAACTTATCAGAGCGAAGCGAAGATTTTGATCTTAGTGGGGCGGGAAAGTGTGTCCTTGGATCCAACGGTTACAACCAGTCAAACTTTATTGTTGCAAAAGACTCAAGAAGAAGAGATCAATTCGGCGTTAGATATTTTGACCAGCCGATCTGTGGCCGATAAGGTGGTTGAGAAGATTGGTGCCGCTGCGATTTTGGATGGTTATCTACCGAGTACGGGCGGTGCTGAACCCTCGGCGGTTGAGGTGCTGTTTGATAAAGCAAAAGCAGTTGCTCGAGGTGCAGTCGATAAAGTGCTGCTCACGTCGGGATTGCGGGATCCGTTGAGTGATCATGAATTGGCTGTGATGAAAGTTCAGGGAGCGTTGGAGATTGAAGCTCCGAAGAAATCGACGACGATAACCATTCATGCGGAGTCGAAGTCACCTGGAATGGCTCAAGCAATTGCACAAACGGTGATGGATACTTTCATGGAGCAGCATTTGGTTGTGACCAAGACCAAAGGCTCAAAGCAGTTTTTTACTACCCAGAAAGATGAAGCTGAGAAGAGTTTGCATGACTTGCTCACGATAAAGAGCAAGTACATGACGGAGCGTAAGATTGTTTCTGTCGATGCAAACCGCAATTTACTGAAGGAGCAGTTGGGCGCCATCGATCGTGATCTAGTTGTATCGCTTGGGGAGTTGACCCAAACCAATGCTGAAATTGAAGGTTTGACCAAGGGTATGAGTGGTTTGGATAGCGAGATTGTCGCTAGCAAACTGGAAGCTTCTGATAATACCTGGAGCGGAATGCGACAGCGAGTTTATGAGTTGGAATTGCTGGAGCAGAGTCAAACAGCGATCTATACCGATGCTCATCCTACCCTGATGAAGACACGTGAACAGCTCGAAGGAGCTCGCTCCATTCTTGCCAAGCTCGATAGTGATCGATTGGATGAAAGCACGACGCCAAACCCTGTCGTGATTCAGCTAGAAGAACAATTGCAACTACGCATAGCCAAGCTCCAAGGCTTGAAGTCGATCATTGAGGAAAAGAAGTCACAGAAAGCTGCTGTGGAAGAGCAGATTCGTGATCTATTGGAACAGGAAGTCGAATTAACTCGAATGGACAATGAGATTGCGGTAGCTACGGGCAAGTTGCGGCAGTTATCTGAGAAAGAGAATGAGGCCATTGTGATCGATTCGCTTCAAGCAGAGCGAATTACGAATGTAAGCATTTTTCAGCCAGCCTCTTTTGTTGAACGGGCTTTGAAGCCGAATAAGCCATTGTTGGCTGCAGCAGGAATCATGATGGGATTATTGGGTGGTATTGGGCTGGCATTTCTGAAGGAAATCAGTGCCAAGTCGATACGAAGTGTCGAACAAGCGGAGCACGTACTCAAGCAGCCCGTGATAGGTCGCGTGAATCGCGCGCGTTACCATCCAGTGCGTCTGGGACGCAAGACAGCGATGACGGAGGATTTGCGTCGTGATTGTGGTGGGATTATCTCTCAGATCATGATGGGAAATTCGAGTGACGAGGATAGCGATGATACTTGTCGAATGATCGGGGTGCTAGGTGTGCATCAAGGTGCTGGCGCGTCGACGATTGCACTAGCATTGGCGGTGACAGCTGTGCACGATTTTGGCCTTAAGACAATTTTGGTGGATGGTAATTCGGCCAATGGCGAGTTAACGCGACGTTGGGCCAAGAAAGGTAAGGCTGGATTGCAGGAGTTAGTGGATGGTGAGATTGCTCCTGTGGACTGTCTGCAGCCGCTCGATGAATCGGGTGTGAAGTTCGTCGCGACGGGTGCGGAGAACAACGCGACAACAGCGAAGAGCGCCGGATGGAAGGGGCGTTTGGCGGCGATGATGCAATTGAAGCATCAGGGAGAGTTGGTTGTAATCGATTTATCCTCTGCGGACGCGATGAGTCAGGCAGCCGTATTGGCAAGTAAGCTCGATGGTGTGGTGGTGGTGGCGGAATCGGGGACAACGGAAGCTTTGTCTGCTGAGGCAACACTTGAACGGTTGCAATCGGGTGGCGCCAATATTTACGGAGTCGTATTGAACAAAATGAAGAACTCTGTGCCACGTTGGTTAGCCAATCTGTTGGGAATCCAAAGCTAGGTTGCTTGAGGTTTATGATATCTAGCGACTCCATGGACCGACATGTTTGGCCGGCTTCTTCACCCATAGCGTCGTGGGAGATGTCTGGCTTGGGCCAGCGTTTTTGGCTGGTTGTTGCAGTAATTTTTGCGGTACTTGTTACCGTTTCTGGACAGACGGAATACGCGAAACTTGGTGGCGAGGAAGTTTACGATGAGCTCACGACGGGTTCCACGTTATCTCGCCAAGTAGCGTTTTTAGTTTTGGCTAGCCTTTCGGTTGGTTGCCTGTTGTTTTTGCGTCCTGCAGTTGGCAAGGAATTTCACTGGCCTTTGCTCCTTCCTCTGTTTCTTTTGGTGGCATTAGTTAATTTCAGCACCCTCTGGTCTGACATGCCATCGATGACGTTAAAGCGCGCGATTGTAAGTTCTATCATGGTCGTCTGCGGAGTAATCATTGGCAGAGTCTGGGATTCGCGACGATTTGCGTTTTCGATTGTAGTGTTATCGTCAGGATTCTTGGTTCTCAGTTTGTTAGTTGAACTCTACTATCGTTCGTTTCTTTTCTCTGAGTATCGTTTTAGCGGAATCTTTCATCCATCGAAGCAGGCGTTTAACTGTGGTCTGTTAGCGATTGCGAGCACTGCATTGTTTTTTGATACCAAGCGTAAGCGTTACTTGTTTTTGGCCCTTTTGGCGATTGCATTCGTGGTGTTGACCAAATCGCGCACCGGCTTGGCGGCGACGCTTATCGCTACGAGTACTATTGGTTGGTCGCATTTTAACTGGAATCAGCGTTTCGTATCACTTGCGGGAATGCTGTTACTTGGGATGGGTGGACTTTTTGTTTTCAGCGCTTTTGTGCCAAATTATGAAGTTGAGAAAGTGGCGTTGCTCGGACGTAATGAAGAGTCTGCTGACCCTAGAAAGTTGACTGGTCGTTTGCCGATTTGGGCAAATGCGATCGAAGAATTCTCCGATCGTCCAATTTTGGGATTCGGATATGGTGCGTTTTGGAGCCAAAAGCGGCTTGAAAAATATGAACGCCTCAACGGTTGGGCCCTAACGCATTCGCATTCGGCGTATATCGAGGCATTAGTTAATGTTGGCACGATCGGCTTCATGCTTGGACTGGGTATCATTTTGTTCGCCTACAGCCGGTTTTGGCATTTGAAGGGGGACAAACAGCAGAATTTGGCGGGACATCTATGCTTTGCGATTCTTACACTAGCGCTTTTGGCTGGGTTGACTGAGATCGCATTTATTGGGGATGGATACGAAGCATGGGTGCTTGCGTCGACCCTAGGATTTGCTTGCTTCAGCGGACGGCAAATTGAGGGAGAGTTTTTGAACTGATGAAAGCCCTCACTGAAAAAGTGCAACGGATGGGTTTTAATTCGCTTGCCATTCTAACAAGCGATGTCCTGACACGTGCTAGTACGCTTTTTGTTTACGTATTGGTGGGGCGTAATGGCGGCGATGCAGAATTCGGCCAGCTCTCTTTGGGGTTAATGCTGCTGTACACTTTTCATGTGTTTGCCGTTGCCGGCTTGCCTACCTTATTGGTTCGAGAGGTGGCTCGTTCCCCGAGTACCGCTAAGCGTATTCTGTACCACGGCTATGTGGGCACCCTGTTACCGGCCATCTTATCGTTCTTGGCGATGACTGGTTTCGCAATGGTAATGCAATATAGTTGGACGACGACCGCCGTGATCCTTCTATTGGCATTCGCTCTACTGCCCTACGCTTTTAGCGTGATCGCGGAGTCCGTGATACGAGGCAATCAAAAGATGCCGTGGATTGTTGTGGGGAATATCCCTGGCAGTTTGTTTCTCGTCGCGGGCTGTTATGCGGTGATCTCCGCTAATGCTACGGTCGTTCAGTTAGCAGTAGTTGTGGTTGTTTCAAGATTTATCAATATGTTGGCAATGCATGTATGTTGCATACAAATTTCCGACACGAAGAGTCGTGCTCGGTTGCGATGGCGTTATGCATGGTTGTTGCTTAAAAAGTCTCTCGTCTTTTTGTGGTCGGACGCAATTGCCGCTATCTCGGCCTCTTTAAACGCTGTCTTGCTTTCGAAATTTGCGGGCGAACGTGAAGTTGGTTGGCTAACGGCTTGCTTCCAATTGCTTCAGCCTATGCTGATGGTTTATCGTAGTGTTGGTAATAGCTGTTTTCCCGTTTTGGTTCAAAGCGTCCAAAACAAGAGAGATAGCCTCACTGAAATATGTCAAACGCTGATCGTATTGCTGTGGCGATTAGCAATTCCGGCAGCCGTTGTTCTGTTTTCTTTGTCTGGGGACATCCTCGTTTTAGTTTATCGAAAGGAGGAATTTCGGGCTGCCGCACCAATCCTAAAAATTCTTGCAATGACACTTTTGTTGGACACATTGAACCCGGTGATTGGGCATGGCTTGTGGGCGGCTGGTAAAGAGAAACTTGTATTGAAGATAGTGATTGTGAACTTTTTGGTCAGTTTGACATTATCAGCCGTTCTAGTGTCGCAATATGGAATTCTCGGCGCAGGTTGGAGTGTTTTACTTTCTAGTTCTATTAATGTCTTACAGCACTACGTTTATTTTCAGGTTAGCGTAGGCCGGATGAGCTTGTTTCACGAAGTGCTGAAGATGTTTCCGATCTTGCTGATATCAGGGCTGATTTTAGCGCTGCCCACACATTTGTATCTGAAATTAGGGCTTGCCTTATTTGTGTATGGAATAATGAACTTATGGGTTTTACGGCCACTAATCAGAAACTTTTCAGTGAAGTCGATTTTGAAGAACGAGCCAAAGCAGAGTGTCTCGCCATGAACTTTGTACCTTCCATGGAAACCAAAAACAATCGAGCGATGGTTGATAAGGCCTGTCGATTTACTGCAGTCATTATTGGACGCAATGAAGAGCAATTTATCGGAGGTGCTATTGAGTCATTACTAAAGCTGCGAGAACTTGTTCCAGATGCAGAGATTATTTTTGTCGATTCCGCGTCGAAGGATCGGAGTATTGAGATTGCGCAGCAATATCCGATTTGCATTCTGCAGTTACCTTCGAGCTTCCCGCTGGGCGTTGGTGCCGGGAGGTATACAGGATATCGCTGGTCCCATGGTGATTATATTTTCTTCCTAGATGGCGATGCAGTTGCAGATTCACATTGGTTGGATAAGGCCATGAAATTCATGGATCAACATACTGAATATGGGGCGGTGGCTGGGGTTTTGGACGAAGAGTATGTTGATTCAAAAGGTGTGCACTCGGGTGGGACTCCCAACGTATTTGGTCAAGATTTAACGAGAGAAGTTATCGATAGCAAAGTTTTGGGAGGTATCGCCCTCTATCGGCGAACGGTGTTGGAGGAGGTGGGTACGGTACATCCTTATTTGCCTACTGCGGAAGATCATGAACTTTGTTTGAGAATACGCCGGGCAGGCTACAAAGTAGCTCGTCTCAAAGGGCGTATGGCAATCAAGTACACGGAAGATCGCAACACAGTTTACGAAGTGCTTAGGCGTGCGCGTACGAAAATGTACGATTATGGCGCGGTACTGAAGTACTGCCAGCAGTACGGTGCAGGCTGGCAGTATTGTATGGATACCATTCCGTACTTGGTGTCGTTCGCTTTGGTGGTTGCAGGTTTTATTGTCGCCTTGCCCTTAGCGTTTTATTTCGGAGCGCTTCATTGGTTGGGGTTAGCTGCACTGCTGATGTTTTTGGCGATCGCAGTAAAAAAAAGAAGTCTAAAGGGGGCCGTGTTGTCTGTTGCGGTGCGCAGTGTAAGTTTATTCAAGACTGTTGTGTCTTACATTAAAACAACGCCCAGATCCCCAAGCGAGTATCCGACGGACGTAATTCATGTTCAGTGAAACGCAACCGCTCATCACACAATTTGAGCGACCTTTACGCGTGCTTGTTATTTCCCCACGCTTGCCAACGGCAGATCGGCCTGGGAGCATGGCTCCCGCGCTGAGGCAGATCGAGTCGTTAAGGAAATTGGGGCTTGAGATGATCGTGCAAGATATGCGTGGTCTTCCCGTGGTCAAATATGGCCCTGCGATTCCGCGAATGAGAAACAGCTTGAAGGATGTCGATCTGGTTCATGCTCACTTCGGCTATTGTGGTTGGATCGGCCGCATGCAAAGAAGCAAACCATTAGTCATCTCTTTTATGGGAGATGACTTACTGGGCACTCCGAGTTCTAAAGACAAGACCACATTATTCAGTCGCTTGATGGTACAGCTCAACAAACGACTCGCCCGGTGGGGTGATGAAGTGATTGTCAAGAGCCAAGAGATGGCTGAGGTCATTCGGCCGGCCAAGTGTCATGTGGTTGCTAATGGTGTGGATACGGACAACTTTCGTCCTATCGCTAAAGAGGAAGCTCGGCAACGCTTAGGATTAAAGAAGGACCAGCTATACGTACTGTTTCCTGGGGATCCGAGCAATCCACGCAAGGGTTTTGCTCTTGCGGAGGCGGCGCGATTAGAAGCGGAAAAGAAAACGGGTCATTCAATCGAGACGTTCGTACTTTGGGGGAAACATCCAGAGGATGTGCCCTATTGTATGAATGCTTGTGACGCGATGTGGATGACTTCTTTGATTGAAGGTTCTCCTAATGTGGTCAAAGAAGCGATGGCCTGTAATATTCCTATTGCAGGTGTGGATGTAGGAGATGTCGCTTGGTTACTGAATGGAGTCCACGGATATGCGGTCTGTCCACGCGAGCCGGTTGCACTGGGAGCGATCATGGCGGATATGTTGACGCAAAATCATGATGTTGGTGGGCGCGAAGCTATTTTCAAATTGGGCTTAGGGATCGAGCAAGTCGCTCAACGGGTTGTGAGTATCTACCGAATGGCGTTAGAGAAGAAGTCCCAATCGACCGGCCTGGCTGCCGTTCAAATGGTCAGAGGGGAAAAGGTAAGCTAGCGATGTGTGGTATTGCCGGCCTAGTAAATCCGAATTTGGGCGTAGATGGCATCAAAGCCAAAATCCGCAGGATGACCGATGCAATTTTGCATCGAGGTCCCGATGAAAATGGGTGTTTTGCTATCGATGGTCGCGGAATCGGCATGACTCGCTTGAGCATCATTGATGTCGCTGGGGGTAGTCAGCCAATCATCAATGAAACGAATGACATAGCGATCGTTTGTAATGGCGAGATTTATAATCACGGCGAACTGCGAGAAATGTTAATTGCCAAAGGGCATCGATTTCGCACGAAGTCCGATTGTGAAACGGCATTGCACATCTATGAAGAGGAAGGCGTGGCGGGGTTCCAGAAACTGCGCGGCATGTTTGGCTTGGCCATTTTGGATACTCGCCAAGGTGTTATCGTCTTGGCACGCGATCGATTGGGCAAGAAGCCATTGTTCTATTGGCACCAGGGTGAAAATCTCTGTTTTGGATCTGAAATCAAATCGTTGTTGGCTGCATGCCCAGAATTACGCGAACCCGACTATCGCAAACTCCCTGAGTTTTTGCAGTCGGGTTATCTTTATGAGCCAGACACAATCTATAAGTCGATCAAGAAATTGCCCGCTGGCTACTACGCAGTTTTTCAAAACAATTGTTTAGATATACAGTCGTTTTGGACCTTGCGGTTTGAGGTCTGCGAGAAGTTAAGTGAAGCGGAGTGGATCGAGAGGTTGGATGCTCAGCTTTTGGATGCAGTCAAGGCTCGTCTGGAAAGTGAAGTCCCCTTAGGTGTTTTTCTTAGCGGTGGAATTGATTCGAGCTTGGTGGCTGCGTTTGCGAATCGAGCAGGTTTGAAGCCGTTAAAGACATTTACTATCGGATTTGATAACGCTCAATGGGATGAGTCGGCGGATGCGCGACGGATTGCTGAACATATTGGCTCCGAGCATCACGAGCTGCGACTGTCGGTTGATGAGTTGCAGCGTAGTTTGCCTGAGACATTAGTCAAACTGGTTCACTATTTTGACGAGCCATTCGGCGATGACTCCGCTCTACCAACTTATCATGTCTCCAAGCTTGCACGTCAACATGTGACGGTGATCTTGAGCGGTGACGGCGGAGATGAATTGTTTGCGGGCTATTCTTCGTATAAGGGTGCGATGTTTGCTGAGCGATATAAGCAGCTATTACCGCATTGGCTGGGTGGGGGCCTTGTCCCAAATGCTGTCGGTGTGATGGCAAGCGTAATGCCTGGAAAGCTTAGATATAAATTGCAGCGAATTGAAAGAATTCTAAGGCATAGTAGTTTACCACTTCAGGCAGGTTATCGACAGAAAACTTCCATTTGGAATGTGGAAGAGTTGCGTGGGTTATTGAATGCCGATGTATTGGCAGGTAATCGCTCGTTGACGACGGATTACCTGCCACGAGAATTAACGGCGATTATGAATTCGAATCGTGATGTGATCAGTCGCTTGACGGAGATGGATGTTCGGTCTTACATGCGCGACGATATTTTGGTCAAAGTGGATCGGATGAGTATGGCTCATTCCTTGGAGGTTCGCTCGCCGCTGTTGGACCAATTTGTGGTCGAGATGGCAGCGGCAATTCCGTCCGAGTTGAAATTGAAAAATGGTGTGGGGAAGTACATTCTCAAGAAGGTTGTCGCTCCCTACTTACCGGCAGAATCGATGAAAAAGAGAAAACAAGGATTTGGAGTCCCTTTGCGTGATTGGTTAAAAGGTGGCTTGGCAGGCATGGTGAGTGATTATCTGGAGGGAGCCCAACCCCATTTGCCCGGGGATGTATTTCAGCTGGGGACAGTGCAAAAGATTGTGCGAGAGCATCGGCAAGGGGCGCGAGATCATAGCCGAAAATTGTGGCTTTTGTTGGTTTTGGCAGCTTGGTTTGACCAGGAGAAACGAGCTGGGGCAAATTCGTGACGCCCCCATGTAAACAACTTAACACCCGTCTATAATCCAGCAGTTGAATTTTTACTGATGGTACGTCCAGAATTAGGAAGAGAGCGGGAGATGAGTTCGGTAGAACGCACAATCATCATCGGAAGTGGACCTGCGGGTTGGTCAGCAGCGATTTATTCGGCACGCGCGAATCTTCAACCGCTTGTTTTCGAAGGGGCGATTACGGAAGAAAACCGCCTTCAAGGTACTTTGCCGCTGGGGCAATTGTCATTGACGACCGAGGTGGAGAACTATGCCGGTTTTCCTTCGGGCAACTTGAAAGAGTTTCTGACCACCGCTATTCACCCCGATCGTGTGATGGCGATGCCTCCTATCGAAGAGCATCCGCATGCGGTGACCGGTCCCGAACTCATGGAATTGATGCGCCAACAAGCCACCAATTTTGGGGCTCGAATTATCACGGACGATGTGGTCGAAGTCGATCTTTCGAAGCGTCCCTTCACTTTAAAGACCCGCGATTCGGGTACCTTCCAAGCGGAAACCATTATTATTGCCACGGGAGCACGCGCTAATTATCTCGGTCTGCCCAGTGAAGAAACCTTCCGCAATCGAGGAGTTAGTGCTTGTGCCGTTTGTGACGGTGCCCTTCCCCGCTTCCGCAATAAGCCTTTGGTTGTCGTTGGAGGAGGTGATTCGGCGGTCGAAGAAGCTACTTATTTGAGCAAATACGCTTCCAAAGTGTACATGGTTGTACGGCGTGACGTGTTACGCGCGTCCAAAATCATGGCCGAGCGAGCCACAACCAATTCGAAGATCGAAATTTTGTGGCACAGTCAGGTCGAAGAAGTCCTAGGCGATGACAAACTGGGAGTTACGGGCGTTCGCATTCTCAATTCCCAATCCAATACGGCAACCGATTATGCCGCGTCGGGCCTGTTTTTGGCGATCGGTCACACGCCAAACACCAATTTCCTCAAGGGACAGTTGGAGTTAAACGAAAAGGGTTATATCAAATGGCAAAAGTCGTTCCGAACTTGGACCAGTGTAGAAGGTGTCTTCTCCGCTGGCGACGTATCGGATGACTACTATCGCCAAGCGATCACTTCGGCCGGGACAGGTTGTATGGCTGCACTCGATGCAGAACGCTACCTAGCTGAACATGGCATTATCTAAGTGAACCTGGAGATGGAGTGATCCGTCTCCGTATTCATCTCGTGGCATATTGTCTTTTCTTCAACGAGCCCTCAAGCAGGCATTTCCCAATATGAGTCAAGTTCCTTGGATCAGTGTCTCGGAAGCGAGATCAGCTTCTTCAATTGGCAAATCGGTTGAATTACGAGGTTGGCTAAGAACGCGTCGCGATAGTAAAGGTGGCTTTAGTTTTTTGGAGATCAATGATGGCACTTGCCTCGGTAATCTCCAAGTGGTAGCACCTGGTGAACTGCCCAACTATGAGGCAGAGGTCAAATCGCTGTCAGTGGGCTGCAGTCTCATTGTCACAGGTGAAATTAAAGCCAGTGAGGGACAGGGGCAAGCAACCGAGATGCTAGCGACTTCGGTGCGGTTGATCGGTGATGCCGATCCACAAACGTATCCGTTACAGAAAAAACGTCATACATTTGAAAAGCTGCGCGAGTGGGCTCACCTCCGTCCTCGCACCAATACCTTTGGCGCCGTGACGCGTGTTCGCAATCGCATCAGCTTTTCGACGCATCAATTCTTTCAGGAAGAAGGCTTCCTTTACATCCATACGCCTATCATCACCGCCAGCGATTGCGAAGGTGCTGGGCAAATGTTTCGCGTGACGACTTTGCCTGCAGAGAATCCACCTCGCGATGCTCAGGGAAAAGTGGATTTCAGCAAAGACTTCTTCGGACGTTCGTCTTATTTGACGGTGAGCGGCCAACTAGAAGGTGAAATTTTTGCCACAGCTTGTGGCAAGATTTATACATTTGGGCCAACGTTCCGCGCCGAAAACAGCAACACTTCAAGGCATTTATCCGAGTTCTGGATGATTGAACCGGAAGCTGCTTTCTTTGACTTGCGCGATAACATGGCATTAGCCGAACGATATGTAAAACGCATTCTTAAGGATGTGCTCAACGATTGTGCTGAGGATATGCAATTCTTCGATGAGCGCGTCGAACCGGGGTTGATCAATGCACTCAAGGTTGTATTGGAGAAGCCCTTCGAACGCATTTCGTACACGGAAGCAATTTCGATACTAGAGAAAAGCGGCGAGAAGTTTGAATATCCCGTTTCTTGGGGAAGCGATTTGCAGGCGGAACATGAACGTTTTCTCACGGAGAAACATGTTCAAGGACCGGTGATTTTGTACGACTATCCAGCATCCATTAAGTCGTTCTATATGCGTATGAACGAAGATGGCAAGACGGTTGCCGCCATGGACGTATTAGTGCCGCGCGTCGGTGAAATTGTGGGTGGCAGTCAGCGTGAAGAACGCCTTGATCGACTCGTTGCGCGAATGAATGAACTCGGTTTGTCTGAACAAGATTATTGGTGGTATTTGGATTTACGTCGCTTCGGAAGCGTGCCACACAGTGGATTCGGGTTGGGTTTGGAACGCATCATTCAGTTTGTAACCGGGATGCAAAATATTCGCGATGTGATTCCATTCCCACGTTATCCGGGAAGTGCCGAATTCTAAGCGTGGCTCACGATATACGCGAGTGATTACAAATTTCGGCCGAGACGATTGCCGAAATGTATGAAGAAAGATTCACGTACAAATGTACGTAAAGGTGGAGTTGCAATAATAACGGTTTAACTGAAAGAGGTCTTTGCCGGTGAAGGCAAAGACCTCTTTTCATGTACAGCTGGTTTGGGGGCTATTTGCCGAAGTCCCACTTCTTAAGATCGTCTGGGAGCTTAACGTTCTTATTGAATTGTTTCGCCTTAGTCAGTTCTGCGGCGGCGGCACTAGCATCGCCTTTGGCTGTGAGGATTAGGCTGCGAAGTGCGTGTACTTTATCCATTTCTCCAGCGCCCTGCGCAGCTTGGTCTAGGTCCGCCAGTGCATTATCGTAGGAGCCGAGTACACCGCGTGCGGCCGCTCTAACCATTAAGGCTTGAACGAATAGATCGACGGGCAAGCCGCCACCATCAATTGCTTGGCTTGCCGTTTGTTCCGCTTTGGTTGCGTCTCCTGCCGTGAAAGCGTTAACTGCTGCTGCAACGTTTTGTTCGCTGCTAGCTACCGTGCTTTCCGCGATTTGTGATGAGCCGCAGCCAAGGGTAAATACGAGGGCGACAATCATGAAAATGGATTTCCATTTTGTCATACTCATGAACTCCGGAGAGTAGCGTAAATGTTTTTAGCGGTCTTCGTGAAATCTCTTACTCTTCTTGGCTGAAAGCCTCGCCGAAATCGCGGGTGCCCATAGCTCGCCAAACATTTAAGGCAATGGTATCGGAAACAAAGCGAACAGATCCGTCGCCGTTAACGGTTTGTACTCCCCCTGGATGCCAACTGCGGGCCGAAATAATGGCATGTTCGCCTGGGGCATCGGGAATCGCACTCCATGAACCACAATCCCAGGATTTCCAGTTAGGAGGTGCGACGTGATTGTACATGGTGCTGGAATAGAAACCGAAAGGCCAGCCATTGGAGAAGTCTGAACCCACCAACCAGCGGCCCATCGAGTTGAAATGGAACGAAGATGGGGCACCGTTATAGGTTGCACAGTTGGACATGAGCGTATCTGGATTTACCAAGCCGTTTACGCGACTGGGGGCCGTGATCACATCGACCAACGTAGGGCGTTCGGCAGCCAAGTCTCGTCCGCTACCCATCGAGCGTTCAGCAAAGAAAGTTGTCTGGGAGAGGCCATCGACGATGCTGCCGGTGGTCAATGCGCGTCCGATCGTGAAGGCACCATTACCTGTACAGGAGAGATTGCCTAGCGTTGCAGAGTTATTGTTATTCGCCGAAGAGCTTAGTGCGCCGGCAAACGGTGTTGCACCACCGAAGTTATAACGATAACTGTTCTCTGAAATAACTCTGACGCGGTTTGGATCAGAGGGGCAGAGAAAGATGCCAGCTGCGTTAGCATAGGCATTGTAGTTGGGATTGGAGGGAACACCGTTGGTGGTAAGACGAACCGCAGTAGGAGCTGAGAAATTGATCAGATTGTAAATATTGCCCTGTTCCATGTAGGGCAGGATAAAGGTGTGAACGGAGCGAAAACCGGTCCAATGTCCCGACCCATTGTTTTGGTTGACGGAGTTATAGTTAGTGTAGCTCGCATTGGCGACGCCATTAATGGACCAGTCAGCCAGGAGGCGGCCCGGCGGAAATTTTTTGTACGCCGATTCATAGTTCATCAATGCTAGGCCAATCTGTTTCATGTTATTGGCGCATTGAATGCGTCGTGCCGCTTCGCGTGCAGCTTGCACAGCAGGAAGTAGCAGCCCTACCAAGATTCCAATGATCGCAATTACGACCAACAATTCGACAAGCGTAAAACCACCTACGGAATTCGCGTGACGTCGCATGGACGACTCCCAAAGTTAGAGGGACAAGTCAAGAATCAATCGAAAGTACAAATTATGAAAGATCGGAGACGAACAAAGCCCCCATAGAGAGCTTCGGAACCCCTGACATTGTTGTGATCGGCACGCTTTTGTGAAGTAGATTTCACAATTTCGACATGTGGATCGGGAGGGTCAAATTGTTCGAATTTCCCAGGGGATTTTCTATTGGTACTTTAGGTGCCGCAGCTTTAGATATAAGGTTGCACAGCCGACCGTTACAACAGCTTTGTGCTGTGTTGTGCTGCGAAAAAAGAAATGTAAAAATTTGATGAAGAAAAAAGGGGAGCGGGTTTATCGACCCGCTCCCCTTGGAAAGTTTAGATTCTAAAGCGTTCGCCATTGCAATCAGCGAACGCTTGGAGGCTATTCTAGGTAGGTCGTGCGACCTGCCAAGGCTTCGTATTCTTGAACCAATTGGTCCGCGGTTTCTCGAGTGAGCATGCCTGCATCTACACGTTGATAGACCTGCCGACGATACGCGTCGCTTAATTGGCCTTTATCATAGCGAGCGAACTCGAGCATATCGCTGATTCGACTACCGATGATGAGTTTGGTAATGTGGTAGCGTCCATCATGATCGATCACGATGTGCGCTTCATCGGGTTGCCCAAACAGGTTGTGGTAGCTTCCCATAACTTCCTGGTAAGCACCGGTTAGGAAGATACCCAAGTAGTAGGTTTGTCCATCGGACCAGGGGTGCAATTCGAGTGTTTGTTTGACATCTTTTAGGTCAACAAAACGATCAATTTTGCCGTCGCTATCGCAGGTCACATCCACAAGAGTTGCAAAGTCTTTGGGTTGTTCGTTGAGTCGATGGATTGGCACGATTGGGAACAGTTGACGAATGGCCCAGGAGTCGGGGGCAGAGCGGAACAGTGAGAAGTTGCACAGATACTTTTGAGCAAGAATTCGTTTTAATTGTTCAAATTCCTCGTCCGAAAAGTCATCTTCAACGGACTCGTTGAGAGCACGCGCACAAACTTCCCAATAGAGAACTTCACCTTTGGCACGATCTTCGAGGCTGATTAAGCCTAGGTTGAATTGTGTATGCAATTCATCTTTGTGTTCGAGAGCGTCATGGTAGTACTCAACGTAGTTGCGACCGTTGATGTGGTCGACAAGATCTTTGAGTTCGATGATCACTTGTGGATCATCGGCATCGACACTGACTTCGGGTTTATCGTCGGCGAAGGTTTCAATTTCATCGCGAATGGAAGTGATAAAGACCGTATGAAAGGCGGTCATGAAGCGTCCGCTTTCGGTCACAATATTCGGGTGAGGAACGTGTTCATCGTCGCAAACGCTTTTTACAACATATACCACGTCGTTAGCGAATTCTTGAACGGTGTAGTTCACGCTCGAATCAAACCGCGTTTGTGAACCGTCGTAGTCAACGCCTAGTCCACCACCGATATCCATAAACTCAATGTTGGTGCCCATTTGCCGAAGCTTTGCATAAACGCGAGCGGCTTCTTTCATGGCATTTTTGACGCGTTTAATGTCGGTGATTTGCGAACCGATATGGAAGTGAAGCAGCTTGAGATTGCTGTCCAGGCGTGCATCTTTCAGCATGCGAACGCAATCGATCAACTCGGAAGTCGTCAGGCCGAACTTCGCGGAATCTCCACCGGAGGAAGCCCATTTTCCGGATCCGCGTGAGTAGAGTTTAGCTCTTAAGCCGATCCAGGGGCAAATTCCTGTCTGTTGAGCCAATTTGACCACCATACTCAGTTCGTTGAGTTTCTCAACGACGATGGTGACGCGTTTACCGGCGCGTACGCCGAGAAGCGCAGCGCGAATAAAGGTTTCATCTTTGAAGCCATTGCAAAGCAGCAGCGACTGGGGGGATTGGTCTTGGGCCAGTGCGGCGTAAAGCTCAGCTTTTGAGCCGCATTCCAAGCCAACCATGCATCGCTGTGAGTCGCGTAAAAACTCTTCCACGACTTCGCGACGTGGATTCACCTTCATTGGAAAAACAGGGTAATGTTGGCCCTGGTATCCATATTCAGCGATAGCGTGCTGGTAGGCGTTCGAGAGTGTACGGAGTTGGCTGCTCAAGAGTTGCGGAAAGCGAATCAGCAGCGGCAAGTGCAGTTTGCGGGTCGATATCAAATGATCGACGAGCTCTTTCAAGTCGACGTGCCGTGGGTCGCCGTTCGCCGGTCGAACCATGATGTGGCCTTTGGAATTGATGTCGAAATATCCGGCGGACCAATTTTCAACACCATAAACAGCTTGAATTGCGTCGAGCGTTTCGTCGTTCATTTGCATTTTTCTTAGGGGACTCCACCTAAAGAAGCACGCGCCCTCAAAAGTAAAACGGGAAACAACTAAGCGTATCGATTTCCGGTCGAGACCGGTAGAGATATTAGCCCAAAATTGCCCCTCAACGGGAGAAACTTAGGTGAATAGTTCGCGTATGGGCTCTCCGTAGTAGATTGCATGGGGACGCGTTTCAGCATCTTGCCAAGTTGCAGTGGCTGGAATTCCCAAGGCGTGATAGATCGTCGCAGCTAATTCCTCGGGTGTGACTGGCCTATCCGAGGGATATGCGCCCAATGCATCAGATTTTCCGAGGCACATCCCGCCCGCGATTCCTGCACCCGCCAAGAGTACAGACTGAAGCGCTCCCCAGTGGTCTCGACCAGGCAATTTGTAATGTTGAGTGAGGTGCGAAATTTTTGGTGTTCGGCCAAATTCGGAGGCTACGACAACCAAGGTTTCCTCCAGTAATCCTGAAGCTGCCATATCTTCGAACAATGCCGCGAGAGCTTTATCGGTGGGCGGTAGCAATTTGTCTTTGAGATGTGGGAATGCATTGCCATGTGTATCCCAGGTTTCGTCATTACCAAGATTTACCTGAACAAGCGGTACACCGAGTGCCACAAGTTCTCGAGCCATCATTAATGACCAGCCAAAAGAGTTGGCACCGTAATGCTCCTGCCGCTTTGGATCAGCAGAGGTCGCTTGGAGGGCTGCGTGGATTTTGCCGTCCGTCAGCATTGAAATCACTTTTTGTCGCGATTCATCCAAACCAAATCGCTCTACGGCGGATGACAATGTTTGAGATTGGCTTTTGAGTTGAGTTAGCAGTTGCAAACGTTTGGTCGCCGATTGTACGTCGGAATCTGGTTGTAACGCCAAGTGAGGGGCTTCGAATTTTCGACCTGATTCTTTGCCACGCTGTTGGTGGTCAAATTCAAATTGTGGAAAGGCTCCATAAGACTGATTGTGAAATGGAGAGGCTTCGATGAACCAAGGGTCATGATTTCGCCCCATCATCCCTGCTCCCTGCCCCGGAATGACACGACCCGTCGTGTGTACTAGTCTCTCCGGTAAAACAATGGACGGAGGAAGATTGTTGTTGGGACGCTTCAACCTGCCAATTAGCGCAGCGATAGAAGGGTAGTCCTTTACACTTGGCGCATTCGGATCAAAGCCAGGGGGAAGTATCGACCGCCCCGTGAGCATGATATGGTGCCCGGCCGAGTGATCGTTCGATGTATGTGTGACAGTGCGTATGAGTGCATACCGCTGAGAAATCGCAGCCAACAATGGGAGGTGCTCCGAATAATGAACACCCGGGGTTTGCGTACCTATGGTTCCAAACTCACCGCGAACATCCGCTGGCGCTAACGGCTTAGGATCGAAGCTTTCATGTTGTGCGAGGCCGCCCGAAAGAAAAATGAAAATACACGCCTTGGCTTTGCCGCCTCCATCGGCATTGCCGAACGCTGCTCCCTTTTCAGGCGTCGCGGCTTGCAATTGCCTCAAACCAAAAAGATGGTTGGTCCCGAGTCCCAGCAAACTGATCGCTCCAGCTTCAATGGCACAGCGCCGATCTACATAACCATGTTGCCAGTGGCCAGAGTGGGATCGGCGTGTAGAATCGCATGCGCCATTGCTGTCTTGCGGTTTCGCAGTTTGATTTTTGCTCATTGCAAATCCTCAAGCAAATGAAGCTTTCATGTCAGCGCAAACGGGAGCAAGCTTCCGTTGATTTCGCACAAATATAACGTCGGTTACTCTGCAGGTTTGATCCAGTCCTTACGTTTCAGCCATTCGGCGCATCGATCCGCCCAGGCGGCAGCGGGATTCGATCCTTTTCGCAGGCCATAACCATGTCCGCCTGCGTCGTACAAATGCAATTCACTTGCGACGCCTACACGCTTCAAGGCAGCCATCATTTCAATTGCGTTCTCTGGGCGAACGGGGTCATCGAAAGCGTATGCTAGGAACATCGGTGGAGTCGTCGCATCGACTTTGACATCATCC
This sequence comes from Pirellulaceae bacterium, assembly GCA_044371785.1. Lineage (GTDB taxonomy): Bacteria > Planctomycetota > Planctomycetia > Pirellulales > Pirellulaceae > JAFLCP01. The sequence continues at coordinate 22,943 of JBILTA010000013.1, forward strand.
ATTAACTTACCGTCTTGATTGACCAAATACGCAGGGTAAATCAACACGGTAAGGTTCGGTTTGGCG
>JBILTA010000235.1:0-7872 GCA_044371785.1 Pirellulaceae bacterium
GATTTTGACTCCACTCGTTAGCGAAGATCGCGATGGATCTGTGGCTAACCTGATTTGGCAAGCTGGTACCGACCAACAACTGCCAGATGCAAATCCCACAGGCGCATTTAAACAAGCATCGTTCGTAAACGAAAACTCTGCGGTAGTCGAACTCTGGTGGCAAGGTTCTGATGGGAGCGAACGCTCCTATGGACAACTACTACCAGGCGAACGATTCAGCATCCGAACCCGCCCGGGCGCTGTATGGGTCATCAAAGATAAAGAGCAGAAAAGACTCGGTTATTTCATGATCGAAGAAACAGAAGCAAGTCGCGTAGTTGGGGTGATTCCCAAGTAGTGAAATACGAAAAAAGCGAAGCAACGCTGGTACGTTGCTTCGCCTGGAGAACCAAAACTTGGAGGAGAATCGGTTCAGTGACTAGCTGCAACCCATACTGTTACCGCAATTGTGGCAGAGGTAACAATTTCCGTTGCGAACAGTGATCGATCCGCAGTTATCGCAACTTGGAGCGTCGCTTTGGAAGCGGGCAAATTGCTCGCTACGATTCCCGTGTGACGAACTGGTACCATCCATCATCACCACACCGGCTCGTTCCAAAGTACTCGAATCGACCCGATCGCTATTGAAACGCGCCGTGGTTTGATACTCCACTGATACCACTTCTGCAGTGTTGCCATTCACTGGCGACTTAGCTGCGTCTGCAGTTGGTTTCTTTTCGGCAACAGGGGCTGGCACAACGGGAGTTGGAGCAGCCGCCTTGAATTGCCCCATGCTCGCTTCACGATAACCGGCCAAGAAAGTGATGCCCAACCAACGGAAGATATAATCCACTACGCTCTTTGCGATACGAATATCTGGATTCGTGGTATGTCCCATTGGCTCAAAGCGAGTGTGGCTGAACTTGTTCACCAACACTTCCAATGGCACACCGTATTGCAACGAGATCGAAATGGCTGTCCCGAAGCTGTCCATCAAACCGCCGATCGTCGACCCCTCTTTCGCCATGGTGATAAACACTTCGCCAGGGCGTCCATCAGGATATAGACCAACATTGATGTAACCTTCGTGACCAGCGATCGAGAACTTGTGGGTCACCGACTGACGTGTATCTGGCAAACGTTCACGTCGAGCCTTGTAAACAATCTTCTCGACGATCTTGGTTTCTGATTTCGCAGCCTTTTTATCAGCTTCCGAAGTTGTATTGAGAGGTTGACTCTGCTTCGAACCGTCACGGTAGATGGCGATTGCCTTAAGGCCGAGCTCCCAACCCCAGAAATAGGCGTCCGCAATGTCCTTCGGGGTCACATCATTGGGCATGTTGACCGTCTTGGAAATCGCACCCGACAAGAAGGGCTGAGCAGCGGCCATCATTAGGACGTGGGCCTGCCATGGAATACTACGAACACCGTTAGCAGGACGGAACGCACAATCAAAAATGGATAGATGCTCGTCTTTCAGTTCAGGGGCACCTTCGATCGTGTCGCGAGTTTCAACATACTTGGTAATGGCATCGATCGCTTCTTTCGAATAGCCCATCGAATCCAATGCCATTGGAACCGTTCGGTTGGCGATCTTCATCGATCCACCACCAGCCAACTGCTTGTATTTAACCAGGGCGATGTCGGGTTCAATGCCGGTTGTATCGCAGTCCATCATGAAGCTGATGGTACCTGTTGGTGCCAATACGGTTGACTGTGCGTTGCGGAAACCGTTGTTCTTGCCAGCAGCCAAAACACGATCCCACAAATTACGGGCTGCATCTTTCAAGTAGGCAGGGCCTGCCTCATCGATGGTTTCCACAGCATCGCGATGCATCTTCATCACGTGCAACATTGGCTCTCGGTTGGTCTCGTAACCAGCGAACGGCCCAACCACAGCAGCCATTTCGGAACTTGCCAAGTTGGCCGCACCGTGTAGCAACGCTGTAATCGATCCACAAATACCACGTGCAGCGTCTGAGTCATACGCCAGACCGCCAGCCATCATCAAGCTGCCAAGGTTGGAATACCCCAGTCCCAAGGGACGGAACAGATGGCTGTTCAAGGCGATACGATCAGTTGGATAGCTGGCGTGATCCACCAAAATCTCTTGAGCGATAAAGAACAAGCGGCAAGCTGCCGTAAAGCGAGCTACGTCAAAAGTCCCATCTTCCAAACGGAACTTCATCAGGTTGATACTTGCCAAGTTGCATGCGGTATCATCCAAGAACATGTATTCCGAACATGGGTTGCTGGCATTGATGCGACCGCTCTTGGGACAAGTGTGCCAACGATTGATCGTCGTGTCGTACTGGACTCCCGGGTCACCGCACTGCCAGGCGCATTCAGCCATTCTGTTTAGGATCTCGCGGGCTTCATATTCAGGAGCGTCCCCTCCCGCTTTCTTACTAATCCACTGAGTCTTCCACTTGCGATTATCGCGGACAGCCTCCATGTAATCGTCGGTTACGCGAACCGACAAGTTGGCGTTCTGGAACAAGATCGAGCTATAGGCTTCGCCGTTGAAGTTCGATTCGTAACCACCTTTTTCGATTAGAACGTGAGCCTTCTTCTCTTCTTTCCATTTGCACTCGATGAATTCCATGATGTCTGGGTGCCAGACCTTCAACGATTGCATCTTGGCTGCACGGCGAGTCTTTCCGCCACTCTTTACAACGGCGGCAATCTGATCGTACACACGCATGAACGACAATGGGCCGCTAGGCTTTCCACCACCTGACAACTTTTCGCGGCTGGAACGAATGGTAGAAAGGTCGGTACCAGTTCCCGATCCAAACTTGAAGAGCATCGCTTCGCTGGTCGCTAAACGCATGATGTCTTCCATGTTGTCATCCACGCTTTGGATGAAGCAAGCACTCGCCTGAGGAAACTCATATGGGTTCTCGGGCTGGGTCACTTCGCCCAATTCACGATCGAAATGCCAGTTGCATTTGGCGCCAGACACGCCGTATTGATGAAACAAGCCAACATTGAACCAAACCGGCGAATTGAACGAACCGTATTGATGCAAGCACAACCAGCTCAGTTCACGATAGAAACGCTCACCATCTTCTGCCGAGTCAAAATACCCATCTTCAGTTCCCCAGTCCGTAATGGTTCGCGTTACGCGATGGATCAATTGCTTGACGCTCTTCTCGCGTTGCTCTGTACCAGGTTCGCCATAGAAGTACTTACTAACCACGACGTTGGTTGCCAGTTGCGACCATGACTTAGGGATTTGACAATCCGTCTGCTCAAACAATGCCTTACCCGAATCATCTTTAATTGCTGCCTTACGGGTTTCCCATTCCACTGTGGAAAACGGGCAAGCGACGTCTTGTGGGCAGAAGAGTGGCTCTACCTTCAAGCCTGCTCGATTGCCACGTAGACCAGTTGGAGCACTGCTGCCCGACTCCAACGTCTTGCCACGGTTCACCTCAATAGTTGCCATCCTCTTCGACTCCTTCAGTAGATAAGCGAATTATGAACAAGTATGATTTCTATACTGACGTAGAGTGTACCCAAGTACCTTCATCAGTCGTGCATCCAGCCACGGGAAAGTTCGAATGCCGTTCGAAAGCCATGCCTTGGCCAGAGAAAGATTCCAATCGTTCTCCCCGTCCCTATATTAGAAACCATACTACGGGTAGTGGTCTAGGTGAATTCGGGGTACTAGATATTGCGTGTGAGGGAGTTTACTGAAATCTGCCCTCATGTCAAACATTGTGGAAACCAAGTCGCAAGATGTGCTCCTACTTGGGTTTCCGTCGCAGAGCATTTTTGAGAAGCCTAAAACAGGTTTGGCTCTGGAACGTCCTAAATCCTGAACTGGCAAAACTTTCCGCTAACCAACCGGATTCGCGTTTTGCCACTTCGAAAAAACAAAACTTTTTCACATTTCCTTAACCACTCCTTTGTCCTGAAACTACCACTTCAGGTCGGGGGAGCGCACAAAAAAAGCCGCAGAAAACTCTGCGGCTTATCTCTTTTACCACGCCCATTAAGCGAACGACTGAAAATGCCGTTGCTTGGACATTTAGCTTGTGTAAAACAGACGATTCAGCCTGTACGAGCCCAACGACATTTACGCGTTCTCGCCGAAGCTTGGCTTCTGCGACTTCTGTGAAACGCGATCGTTCTGGCCGACAAACTCCAAGATCGCCCGAGTACCCGCATCGCCCAATCGTGGCTTGGCCAATCGCATGATACGAGTATAACCACCTGGTCGCTCCATATAACGTGGAGCTACCGTATCGAACAGAATCTTGACCGCCTTCTTGTCACCCAAGAGCTGGAGAGCACGTCGACGTGCGGCGATCGCAGGCGACATAGCGGCATTCCATTTCTTGTACTGCTCGCTCTCACGCCAGCTTTTCCAAGCCTCGGTGTTGCGTTCAGCCGTCGTTGCAAATTCAGCCGCAGCTTGTTGGGCAGCTACACCCTTTTTGCCAAGGGTGATGCACTTTTCAACCAGCGGACGGATTTCCTTGGCCTTAGGCAAAGTCGTGATGATACGACCCTTCACCTTTGGTGCGTTGGCTTCCAATTCCGAGGTTTCTCGTTCTGTCAAAAATATCGCACTAGCCAAATTGCGATACAACGCACGGCGGTGGCTTGAGCTGCGACCTAAAACTCTTCCGCGTCTTCGATGTCTCATCGATCTACCGTTCCCAAAAAATGTTCTATGTAAGTCTAGTTACACAGGCCCATTGACCGAAGGCCCGATGACTTACCGAACGTGAAATCTTTATCGTAAACCAGAACTGGAAGGCAATCGCATACCAAGATGCAATCCCAAGTTTGCCAGCTTCTCGCGAACTTCATTCAATGTTGTCTCACCGAAGTTGCGAACTTCGAGGAGTTGATCTTCTGTACGTTGCACCAGATCTCGCAGCGTCCGAATACCTTCCGACTCGAGACAATTACCTGCTCGAACGGATAAACGAAGCTCACTTACAGGTGTATTGAGCTTCGATTCAAGGTGAGCTTCCGCCGACCCTGGACCACCTCGTGCGATGGCATGAACTTGCTTACCCAACTCGGTGTATTGCACGAACGGGTTGATATGCTTTCGCAAAATCTTACCAGCTTCCACCAACGCCATTTCTGGATGAAGCGAACCGTCGGTCCAAATTTCCAGAGCGAGACGATCGTAGTTCGTCTTTTGACCAACGCGGGTCTCTTCAACCAAGTAACGTACACGCGTTACTGGGGAGAATACAGCGTCGATTGGGATAATGCCCAGCTCATGGTCGCCGGTGCTATGTTCGGTCGATGGAACATAACCACGACCATTTTCCACAACCATCTCCATCATAAATGGAACGTCGGCAGTCAAATTTGCCAACACATGGTCAGGATTGATGATTTCCACATCCGAATCCGTTTGAACATCGGCGCCAGTGATTGGACCGCGAGTGCTTTTCTCAACGGTGATCACACGGGTAGAATCGCTGTGGTTCTTCACAACCAAGCTCTTCACGTTCAATACGATTTCGGTAAGGTCTTCTTGCACACCATCAAGAGTCGAGAACTCATGCTGAGCACCCCGAACCTTGATTTGAGTAACCGCACTTCCTTCCAAGCTGGAAAGAAGAACGCGACGCAAGCTGTTACCGATGGTAACACCAAAACCGCGTTCAAACGGTTCAGCGTAGAACTTGCCGTAAGTGCTGCTCAGTGTTTCCTTCTCGCAGTTCACGACACTTGGTAGTTCCAAGCCGCGCCATCGAATATGCATGGAAACGAACCCTCGAAAAAGAGGAATAATAACTTGCCTAGTAACGAAAACGATAACATTTGCTCAACGCCAGAGACCTTCAGGTCAGCGACGCTCAGCAAAACCAACCTTAGACGCGTCGACGCTTACGTGGACGGCAACCATTGTGAGGAATTGGCGTTACGTCTTCAATTTGTTTTACGGTCATCCCTGCGGTTTGCAGAGCGGTAATTGCACTTTCGCGACCGGAACCAGGTCCCTTGACCCGAACTTCGATCTCTTTCACGCCACACTTCGCAGCCTTCTCAGCTGCTTGCTGTGCAGCAACCTGACCAGCGAACGGTGTGCTTTTGCGGGAACCCTTGAAACCGCAGGTTCCAGCACTTGCCCAGCAAAGGGTATCACCTTTGGTATCAGTAATGGTCACAGTAGTGTTGTTGAAGGTTGCCTTGATGTGGGCTACCGCTACGGTGACGTTTCTTCGGGCTTTTCGTCTCTTGTTGACCTTTGTAGACACTATTCCGTCTCTCAAATTCTTGTCGAAACTTCTGTCACATTTACCGCAGCACTAGCTCAACCCAGCACTGCATTCCTCGAATCGGCGAGGAACAAATAATTCTATCACAAGCAGGCCTGACCCGCTCAAAGACCGCCAAACATCCCGAGAACAGATCTGTAAGCCACACCAAATTGGCCACAAGTACAGACCCAACCCTTCAGGATTATCGCAAGTCCTTAACACCCTTCTTACCAGCAACAGTCTTACGTGGACCTTTGCGCGTACGCGCATTGGTCTTAGTTCGCTGTCCACGGCATGGCAGGCTCAAACGATGTCGCAAGCCGCGATAGCATTTGATTTCCTTCAAACGATGGATCGACTGACCGATTTGACGTCGGAGTGGACCTTCAACCGTGAAATCTCGCTCCAAAAGGGTAGAAAGACGGCTTAACTCGTCTTCATCCAATTCACGAGCTTTCTTTTCCGGATTAATCCCGGTTCGTTCGCACACTTCGCGAGCAACAAAAGGGCCTACGCCATAAAGATAGGTAAGCGAGATGCAAACCTTCTTTTCGTTCGGTATATCAACACCCAGCAAACGCGGCATCGCGCCGTCTCCTGACAGTTAAAACGGTAAAGTTCCGGATTCTATAGCTACCTAGCGACTTCTCGCAAGGTGCGAAAGCTTGTTATGGTCGTTTTTCCAGCCGTTCTGACATTCTATTCAGCACAGCCTGCTTAATTTGCCCAAATACTTGATCAGGCCCTTGCATACCATCCACCTGTACCAAAAGGCCGAGGTTTCGGTAGTACTCCAGCAGAGGGGAGGTTTGAGTGTAAAACACCTTCAACCGCGCCTTGATGGTTTCATAATTGTCATCCATTCGAGATTCGATCTTGGCTCGTCGAAGAAGGCGATCAATCAGCTCTTCCTCTACCACCGCCAAATCCAAGACCAAATCCAGTTGTGTTCCAACTGAGCGAAGGTGATCGTTCAACAATTCCGCCTGCGACACATTTCGCGGGAAGCCGTCAAACAAACAACCCTCTTTGCAATCAGCTTTCGACAAGCGATGGGCGACTATTCGCATTACCAAATGATCTGGAGCCAATTGTCCAGCATCTAAGTAGGATGCGATCCACCGTCCCAAAGCGGTGTCCTGTTTCTTAACCTGCCGAAGCATTTCACCTGTTGAGAGATGGGGAATTCCTAGGAACTCCACCAATCGCTTGCATTGCGTTCCTTTGCCTGCGCCGGGCGGGCCAATAAACACTATACGCATGGCGTTAGGCCTTTCACCGACAACATCAACGCTGCAAGGGCCAGCAACACCCACTCCCCAAATCAGTTCAGGAGCGACGCTACTGAGCCCTTACCTACCTCAACACATTTACTGCTCTAGCAGACCCTTATAATTTCTCATCAACAAGTGATTATCAATTTTCTGGATCAGGTCAAACGCGACGCTAACCGCAATCAAAATCCCTGTACCGCCGTAGAACGAAGCGACTGAAAAATCGACACCCATCCACTCCGCTACAATCGTTGGCGTAATAGCAACCAAAGCCAAAAATGCTGCGCCCACATAAGTGATTCGCGACATCACCTTTTCTAAGTAATTCGCCGTTTGCTTACCTGGTCGATAACCTGGAATAAACGTTCCGCTGTCACGTA
>JBILTA010000014.1:0-23005 GCA_044371785.1 Pirellulaceae bacterium
CTGTCGCGGGATGTTCAATCGGCTGAGTTAGAGATTCGCGATATCACAGGTCGTCGAGTCGCGTTGTTGGCAGGCAGTAACCGCACCGGCCTACAAAAAGTCACTTGGGATATGCGTATTATCGCTGTCACAACACCTCCAGCAACAACCACTACCGGTGGACGTGGTGGCTTTGGTGGCGGTGGCGGACGATTCGGCGGTGGCCGAGTTGGAAGCGGAACTTACCAAGTTTCCTTGGTCATTGATGGCACCGTAGTTGCCACCGAATCGCTTAAGATCAGCGAAGATCCTGTTTATAGCGGACCAGGCATGGTAACCGCCAATGAACAAGAATTTGCTGAAATGCTCCAAGGCGAAGCAGGCGATTGATCGCCAAAGTAGCACCGGCCTTACATGCAGCTCGTTCCCAGGCTTTGCTTGGGAACGAGCTGCGTCAAGGCTCCTGCCCTCTTTATCCTACACATCTTCTGTTGGATCAAAACATCTCATTAAACCACATTAGCTGGTCTTCGTTTGACTCGTAGCTAGAGCGCAGCGGAGGCTAGGGGGACCCAGCAAAGACGCCCGTCCTCTGTAATACACTCTCAAAAATGATGTGTAGGATAAATAGGGCTGGAATCAAGGTAACCAGCGCAAGCATATCAAACAAAACGGAAACCGTGCACCGATGGAAACGCAAAACCGATGCTAACGCATTCGGCTAATGGTTCTTACTTCGCTTCAAACAAATATCGCCATACATCTTCATGGATGAATTTCCCCTGCTTATCCGTCATGGCAGCTTTGCCAGGTACCGAGCCACTATGTGCTCGATCCGCATTGCCACCCACTTCAGCCGACGTAATCAACTGACGACTATTGCCGAATGGATAGGACTGTTTATCAACATCCACATATGGCCCGAACTGATCCAAACCCAACATCTTCCATGAGCGAGGATAATGATCTTTTTCCCATCCCATATCGAGCGTATGCGTAAAGGCAAAAAATCGATCTTTGGGAGTTGCCGATGGTAAAGCTTGCCACTTTTGATTGTTGTCACGTGGCCCAGAAAACATGACGACTCTCGCCACTTTTTGATGAAGCGCAAAACGCGCAGCAGTCGTTGAGCCATGGGAGATCCCGGACAAAATCACCCGATCCCAATTCACGCCTTGCTTATCACCCGTCAAGAACTGCTTCCAATTCTCTTCTGGATGCTCTTGATCCAACCACAACAAATAAAGTCGCGTTCGCTCCATAATGCTGTCAGGTTTTGGAATTGCGACCAGCGGACTCACATCATCGCCAGTAGCAGCCTCTAATCGGATATTGCCTAAGCCATTAGGATCTTTATCTGCTTCCACATTCAACTTACCAAACCACTTGTTTGCGTAATGAACCTGCATTGAATGCAAACCATAGTTGGACAAACGCTCAAATAAAGGGGCATTATAATCCATCAACCAGATGACTAATTTCCCTTGTGGTTTGACACCTTTAGCAGGTGGAACAGCATGTTCCCAATCTACTTCTTTTCCTTTGGCGTCTTTAAAGACAAAGTCGATTTCAGGATGTTCGGCGGCATTTTTGTCCATCAAACTCGCACGGTTGCGATACACGGTTGGCTTGGATTTCGTTTCTTGTCCGTGAAGAGGAACTATCAAGCAAACCAACATCAACAAAGCAAAAGAGAAGCAGCGCATGGTGGGACTCCCAAGTATCGCTTGGCATCACCCAGTCGCTAGGTAAAGCCGATTCTTACTGAAAAGCACCGCCGGCGACTTTCGCTCTAACTTACACCGACGATGTCTGCAGTTCCACCATGGTGCGATACAATCCGCTGCGTTCCAACAATTCGTGGTGTTTGCCGGTCTCGACAATACGTCCCCCATCAAGAACCACGATGAGATCCGCATGCATGATGGTGCTCAATCGATGAGCGATCACGATCGAAGTTCGATTCTTCATCAGCACCTTGAGACTATCTTGAATGGCCTTCTCATTTTCGCTGTCGAGATTGCTCGTCGCTTCGTCCAAAATCAAAATGCGTGGATCAGCCAGGATCGCACGAGCGATCGCCAAACGTTGCCGCTGACCGCCGCTCAATTTGACTCCGCGTTCACCGATCAAGCTGGCATAGCCCTTTGGTAATTCGCGAATGAAACCATCAGCAGCAGCAAGTTTTGCAGCCTCTTGAATCTGCTCTAAACTCGCTTGTCGACGCCCATACCCAATATTCTCAGCAATCGTTCCATCAAAAAGGAACACATCTTGCTCGACGATCCCCAGCAGGTTTCGATAGCTCTGAAGTTGAATGTCACGCAGATCTTGACCATCCAATAACACGCAACCTTCGGAAGGGTCGTAAAACCGCGCGACCAGATTGCACAGCGTTGTCTTCCCCGCGCCGCTCCGGCCTACCAAAGCCACCACCGCGCCTGCCGGTATATCCAAGTCGACTGCCGCCAGGACCTCCCGTTCTGTTTCCGGATACCGGAAGGTAACACCCTTAAGCTCCAAGTGCGCGTGCACTTGCTCACGTTCCACTCGTATGGCACCATCCCGATCAGGCATCTCTTCGGCTTGCTCCATCAAGTCCAAAACACGATCCAATCCGGCTAAGTTGTTTTGCAATTGAACCGCTGTCCCCGCGATAGTAGCGATCGGCCCAAGCAACATTGCCAAATAGACCAGAAACATCATCAAGTCGCCCAAGGTCAATTGGCTTTGCAATATCTGCCAACCTCCGTATACCAACAGCGCCGTCGAGGCTAATGGGATAAGAACTTCCCAGATGATTTCGATCAGTCGAGTCACCCACCACACAAATAACTGCTGACGTACCAACAAATGATTGCTGTTCGCATATCGATTGCGCTCCGCTTTAGTCCGGGCGAATGTTCGAACCACGCGAATACCGCTAAACGTTTCGGTTGTCGCCCCATCAATGGATTGCCGTTGATTGCGAATATCGCGATAGAGTGGGCGTATGCGACGAATCCAAGTACGGTGACTGAAATAAACCGCAGGCAAAAGCAATATGGCTCCCGCCATCAACCGCCAATCGACCCAAATCAAAATCAACAAACTCCCCAGCAATTGAATAATGGCTTGCCATGGGTTGTAAAGCATGCTGAAGATCAGGTCGGCGATTCCACCGGCATCTTCGCGCAAGATACTGGTCGCTCCCCCACTCTTTAGTTGCGTAACACGGTGCAATGGCAAACGGAGCAAATGCTCCATCACCTGCCGTCGAAGTCGAGCTTGCACCTGATTTACGGCCAGCGTTGCCTGCCATCGGCCAGTCAATTGAACCAAGGTTTGAATCAACGTTACCGCAACGACCGCTATCGAGATCGTTACCAATTGATACCAAGGAGTCAAACCTTTGAAGAAATCAGGCGCCGCGTCGGGCAACGGTTGCGGCGGAACAGTCAATATATAGTCAATCGCCACTTTCGTTGCAGCCGGAGGTAGCAAACTCAAGAGCGTTGATACCGTCAAAGTGGCTAGTGCAAACGCGATTCGCGACTGATGGCCTTTGAGTAGTTTCCAAAACTCTCGCAACAAGACGGATAACGAACGTTGTCGCTCGACGGGCTTCTCGGGCTGTTTCTTGCTGTGTCCTGAACCATGTGGCGAGTAGGAGTTATCAGCGGGTCGTGCGCGAACTTCTTCGCGATACTTTCGATAACTCTTACGACTCGCCTGCCGATACATGCCCATTTGTCCTACTAACTGCTCGCGCTGCGATAACTCGACAACGCACGCTGAAAAACCCAACGACTCGCCAGCAAACTAACGACTGCTGCAACTATGGTGAAACCTGCCAACGGCCACTCCCACCACGCCCGTGGATGCAATGGCTGAGCCAACAATCGAGCAGGGACATTAACCACGACCAACACGGGAATCACAAATGTAAAAGTGCCCCATAAGGTCATCCCCCAACCGCGCTGATAAATCTCCATCGGATATCGAGAAAAGTTGGTAATGTAAAACCAAAAATCATAGAGCGTTTGATTTCGTCCCAACCAAATACTCGTCGCCGACAAAGTAATCGTCAGACTGTAAAGTATGGCCACTCCACATAATACGTAGAGCGGATAGAAAAACAAAATTGAGAAGTGAAGTTGCAGTGGATTTTCCTGGCGATGCGTCAACTGCCAGAGACTCACTCCCAGCAAGATCAAAGCCATCACCAAATTACTGAGCGACGACCAATCCATCTTTCGGAAAGAAACCAGAAACTGGGTGTCGATCGGTTTCAACAGAGCGAAATCGAGTCCACCCGTTCGTATCAATTCACTGAATTCTTCCGCGTTGGGCATGAAAAAAGTCTCGACCAACGAATTGATAATCCAGGTGGTCGCCATAAACACGAAGAACTCATACTTACCCCAACCTGTCGCCTCACCAATCGAATTGGCATGCGTAAATACGATGAGATAAAAGCCGACATTCATCATCGTCCAGGCAATACTCGACACACACTCCAATAGGAAGTTCGTGCGAAAAGTCATGTCACGAATCAAGCTGTTCTGGGCGAAAGCCAGAATCACCTTCCAATAATAGCCCAAGCCTTCTGACTTCGAGGCTCGTGTGGAGGTTGGGGCAGGATCGGGAACTGCACTCATCTTAACCTCCATATCCGCTGTAACGCTTCAACCCGCGAGCATACATCCAGCGAGCTAAGAAGACGAAAAACACCAACCAAGCGATCTCAATTGCCAGCTCAAACAGCAACTGATCACGTGGGATCTTTCCTAAGAATATCGCCGCCGGATGATAGGCCAAATATTTGAGCGGAATGTATTCGACCACCGATCGCCACGGTTCGGGCAACATATCCAAGGGAAACATATGCCCGGAAAGGAAGAAGTTGAACAGCATGTAAACGAACAACAGCGAACTGACTTCCAAAAACCAAAAGCCCACCAGCCCGAGACACACTTCCATGAAAAAGCCGAGCAAAAAACTAAGTAGTATCGTGGCAACAAAAATCGAGAGTGTATACAGATCGGGCATGCCGTCACTGAAATACCCTCGACATAAAAAGAAGACCAACGCAAACGGCAACGTCGCCACGGAATAATAAGCCAGCTTATGCGCCACACGTCCCAAGAGAAGAAACTCGATCAAATCGACCGGTTGCGTTAGGTACTTTTTGACTTCACCTTCGCGAATCTGCCTCGCCACACCTGACGCCAGCCCCGGCATACTCGAGAAGGCTCGCCCCAACATCGTCAGCAAATAATAGGCGACCATATCAGGAAACGAATAGCCGACGAGAGACTTCGTGTTGCCTTCGCCACTGGGCGCTGGTACCGACTCGAAGATCGCCCACCATAAAAAAATCTGCGTCACGATGGGTAGAAAACGCATCAGCGTTCCCAACGCAAAGTCACCGCGATACACCAATCGCTCTTCTAGCGCGATCCGCAGAATAATCCACCATGTCATCAATCGCGAACTCAGTTCGGTTGCTAGGGCGGTCATTTCAAGGCACCTTCCGCAGCAGCCTCTTCGCTCGATACACGTGAAAACATCGCCGCAATCACTTCTTCGAGCGGTGGATCTTCCACCGCAATGTCTTCTACCGTGTACTGCTCCAACAATTGAGCTAACACTCGCGACACATCTGCTCGCGAACACTTCAATTTGACTTTAGGCAATTGAATCGACAGCACTTCTCCCAATCGCTCCAAGCCCTGAGGCACAACACCTTCTGCCAATTGCAACGTCACCACCTTGGCACCGCTGAAATTATCGACGATACCTGTCAACGAACCATCGTATTGCACTTGTCCCTTGGCAATCACGACCACGCGTCGACATAAAGCGGCCACATCTTTCATATAGTGGCTCGTTAGCAAAACCGTAATGCCACGCTGTTCTTGATAGTACTTTAAGAACTGCTGAATGTTATGTTGAGCCACAACATCTAAACCGATGGTCGGCTCATCCAAAAATAGGACTTCAGGTGAATGAAGCAGTGCGGCAATCAACTCCATTTTCATGCGTTCGCCCAGTGATAACTCACGCACCGGTCGGCTGAGCAAATCTTTTACACTCAAAAGTTCAGTGAGCTCATCGAGTGTTTTACGAAAGGCCTGCGGATCGATGCGGTAAATCCGCTGATGCAAGCGAAAGGACTCTTGAGCGGGCAAGTCCCACCAGAGCTGGTTCTTCTGCCCCATCACCAACGCGAAACGTCGACGATATTCGTTGTCGCGCTTCCAAGGGACAAACCCCATCACCTTGGCTTGGCCACTGGTGGGATAAATAACTCCCGACAGTAGCTTGAGCGTCGTCGTTTTCCCTGCCCCATTGGGGCCGAGAAAAGCCACGAACTCGCCACTCTCCACTTTGAGATTCACTGATCTCACAGCCAGCACTTCGCGGTACTGGCGGTGAAATAATCCGGTGACGGCAGCCCGCAGCCCCTCACCTTTTTGATAGACTCGATACGACTTGGTCAGTTGATCTATTTCAATGATTGCCATGGCGGGGGATTATAGACCTCAACCGTTCTGCGGAAACCACCCGGCTTCAGAGAATATCCGAGCCAAGGCTATTTCCGTGATGTTTTTAACTCACTCGGCTCAAATTTTAACAGGACTTCTGGCTTATGCCTTTGCGAATTGGGCTCGGACACGATACGCATCGGACCGCTGCAGGTGGCCCATTGATATTGGGGGGAATCCAAATCGAATGCGACTTTCACTTGGTAGGCCATAGCGATGCGGACGTGCTGCTGCACGCCATCACCGATGCCCTACTGAGCGCCGCCGGTCTACCGGATATCGGTGAGCTATTCCCTGATAATGCCGCCGAAAATCGAGGCCGCGACTCCGGCGAAATGCTACGTCTCGCCTGGGCAAAAGTTCGCGAAATCGGCTGGGATTTGGTCAATCTCGACTGCGTTGTCCTGGCACAACGCCCCAAACTGTCACCCCATAAGACACAAATCCGCCACAGAATCGCCGATTTGCTCCAAATTTCGCCGGAACAAATTGGGCTAAAGGGGAAGACTGGAGAAAGCGTGGGCGAAGTTGGACGGGGTGAAACGCTCCAATCCATCGTAATCGCCCTTCTGGAACGTCACTAAACCACCCAAAATGAGTATTCCTGGGATACTCTGGCGAAAATAGGCGAAGAAATCGGCATTTAGCTATTCTGCCAGAACCCTATAATCGCGAGTTGTCCAAAAACGCAGGTAGGCGAATCGAAATAAGAGCTTAAATGGAGAAAGCCATGGCAACAGTGGCCAATGCCGCTTCTGGGAAAAGTAACGCAGAACCCGCATCCAACATCCGGGTCTACAACACACTCACCAAAGTGAAAGAACCGTTCACAACGGTCCAGCCCGGCAAAGTGGGCATGTATCTCTGCGGACCTACCGTCTACAAAGAAGCGCACATCGGACACATGGTCGGCCCGGTTATCTTTGACACCATCAAACGTTACCTCACCTACAGCGGGTACGAAGTGACGTGGGTCGTCAATATCACCGACGTCGACGACAAGCTAATCGCTCAGTCGCATGAACGCGGGATTTCGATGTTTCAAGTGGCGACCGAAATGACTGCCGATTATCTCGCCAACCTGCAATCGCTGGGCGTCACGCAGATTGACCATTTGCCTCGCGCCACAGACAACATGGACGAGATCATTCGCTTTATCGAAGAACTGATCGCGAAAGATATCGCTTATGCCAGCAACGGTGATGTGTTCTTTGATGTGATGCGCGATCCACAATATGGCCAACTCAGTAATCGCTCTCCCGATTCACAACAAGGTGAAGGGGGCGAAGCCGCATCGCGCAAACGGAACCCCGGTGACTTTGCTCTTTGGAAAAGTGCCAAGCCAGGTGAACCTGCGTGGGATAGCCCTTGGGGACAAGGTCGACCAGGATGGCATATCGAATGCTCCGCAATGAGCCGCCGCATCTTAGGCAAAACCTTCGACATTCACGGTGGTGGTCTCGATCTCGTTTTCCCTCACCATGAAAACGAATTAGCCCAAAGCCGCTGCTGCCACGGTCAACCCATGGTCAAATATTGGTTGCACAACGGTTTGATGAAGGCTGCGTCGCAAGCCGGTAAAGTGGGTGGCAAATCCGATCGCGAAAATGCAGAACCAGAACAGGCTGATGTCTCGTCGAAAATTTCCCGCAGCAAGGGAGGTGGTGGCCTAGCCGCTTTGATCGAAAAGCAAACCGGTGAACGCATTCGCTTCTTCCTGTTGCGTAGCCACTATCGTTCGACCATTGTGTTCGACGACGAGGGCTTGGCCGAAGCAGGGACCTCGCTGGAATCGTTCTATCGCTTATTCACCCGCTACCAACGCATCAGCGGCAAGTCGTTCTACGAAATTCCTTATTGCACCAAACGAAACAGCTTTGTGGCTCCAACGAGCGCCACAGGTGCAGCTGCCGATCTTGTCAAAGAAGCGATCACGCGACGCACTGTTTTCCTAGAGAAAATGGATGACGACTTCAACACCGGTGGTGCAGTGAGCGACCTCTTTGAATTGGCTCGCGCAATCAATCGCTTTATCGATGCCAGCGGCTTGGAAGAAGCTACCAAACGCACTGAAGAAAATCTTCAAGCGGTGCAAGATAGCTTAGGTATTTTGCGAGAATTAGCTTCGCTTTTGGGCGTATTCGTGAAGCCACCCAAGAAGAGTGCTGGCGGAGATCAAGCGAAAGTCGTGGATGGTTTAATGCAATTGATGCTCGCGGTTCGAGCAGAGGCCCGCAAGACAAAGAACTTCGCGATGGCCGATATGATTCGCAACGGATTGACGGAACTGAAGATCACCGTTCAAGATCTCAAGGATGGGACAACATGGGAATTGGCCGAGTAGGCTCTGCTCCACATTTCGATACGACATCACGCTGTATACTTGGTATCGACCCAGCCTTGGGGACAACGGGTTACGGCGTGATCCGTGGCAGCGGTAACCGCTCGACCTTGGTCGAAGCGGGTGTCATTCGTGTCGCCCGCTCAGGTCCCCTCGAAAAACGTCTCCTTGAACTTCATGACGGCATCAAAGAGATACTCGCGCAATTCCATCCAGAAGCGGTCGCCATCGAGCAACTTTATTCCCATTACGATCGTCCCACCACGGCAATCATTATGGGCCATGCAAGAGGCGTGATTTGTTTGGCCGCAGCTCAAGCGAATGTCCCCGTATTTCATTATGAAGCGACCAAGGTAAAAAAACTTTTGACCAGCAACGGACGTGCCTCCAAAGATCAAATGCAACGCGCGGTTCAAATGCAATTGAATCTTCTCAAACCACTCGAGCCCGCCGACGTCGCCGATGCATTAGCGATTGCTCTGACGCATCAACATCATGTGCTGCTGGGCGATCTCACGAATAACACTTTGAAAGAATCACAACTATGATTACACGCATCACCGCAGTCCTCCAAGCATTGACCGAAGAGACCGCCTTGTTCGCGGTGCCTCCGTTCGATTATGAAGTTTTTATTCCCGAATACACTCGCCGTCATTTGCAAACCCAAGTGGGACAAACCGTAACACTACATACGATTTATTTCATCGAAGGGAATCCCGCTCAAGGTGGCCGCATGGCTCCCAAACTGCTAGGTTTTCTAACCCCGGTTGAACGCGAATTCTTCGAAATGTTCTGCTCCGTCGATGGTGTTGGTACCAAAAAAGCGCTGCGAGCGATGACCCAACCCGTCCAAGATACCGCCGTTTTGATCGAACAACAGGATGCGAAAGGCTTGTCCGCCTTACCAGGCATCGGACCAGCAACCGCCGAACGTATTATCGCCAAATTGCGGCGAAAAATGGCTCGATTCGCTCTCTTGGTGCGTCGTGAATTCCCCGTCGAATCGGGTGATCGTGTCGACGTACTACGCGATGCTTTCGACGCCCTCTGCGTTCTTGGACATTCTTCTGCCGATGCGCGAAAATTAATCGATCAGGCAGTCGAAACCGGTAAAAAATTCAAGGATACTGAGACGCTCATTCAAGCGATCTATATGATGCAACTGGGTGGTTAAAGTGGAGCAGTCGAGGACGACCACAACCACTGACATAAAAAAAAGGTGACCCCAATGATTCGATCGGACCAACAGCCAGACGGGAGTAGACAAACTCCTGAATCGCTTTTGCCGATCGAATCTGCCAGTGCACACCCAGACACAACTCACCCAGACTCAGCGCACCGAAATACATCACCCCCTGTCATCGAAGCGGAAATTGTGGAGCCTGTGGCTCCCGAAAGTTGGTCGCGTCATCAACCGGTGCAACCCCATGTCGTACCCGCGTTGCCCCCCTGCCCCAATTGCGGCACACCACGTGATCGCGATTCTCGCTTTTGTGTCGGCTGCAGTGCCCCGTTGGAAACAGCGGAAGACGACGCATCGGTTGTCCGCTCGCAACCCCTCCCCGAACATCATTTTCGTTGCGAAAACTGCGGCTCCGAAGTTAACACATCCCAAGATCAAGTCAGCTATCGTTGCCCCTTTTGCGATTCTAACTATGTCGTGGAATTGCCGAAAAAATCGGCTAATGACCATCCGCCCGAATTCATCATTGGCTTCGCTGTTACCAGCGAAAAGGCCGCCGAGTTGTTTTATCAATGGATGAAAAAAAATAGTTGGTTTCGTCCCGGTGATTTGAGCGCGCGAGCCATCATGGACAAGCAGCGCGGAGTTTATCTTCCGTTTTGGCACTTCTCCATAGGCGCCGAAAGCCGCTGGCGAGCCCGGATCGGTGAATACTGGTATCGCACCGAAACCTACACCGTCAGAAACGCCAAAGGTGAAACAGAAACACGCACGCGACAAGTCCGCGAGACCGAATGGTTCTCATTGTCGGGTGAACATCATGAGTACTATTACGGCTACTTAGTCCCCGCAGGTCGTTCGCTCAGCGATTCCGAAGCTCGCGAAATTCAACCGTTCCGACTCGCATCGTTGACACGTTACCGCCCCCATTTTTTGGCAGGCTGGATGTGCGAAGATGACACGGTAGCACGTGAAGCAGCCCAACAACTCTGCGAACAAGAATTCACTCGCCGCGAACAAAATGCGGTGGCCAACTTTTTGCCTGGCGATGAACACTCCGATTTACGCGTCGAAACGCGTTTGACGGCTCACGATAGCGACCTCGTCCTCCTGCCCGTCCACATCCTTACCTATCGCTATAAAGATAAACTCTATCGCTTTATCGTAAATGGACAATCAGGCAAGCTGATCGGACAAAAACCCGTCTCGGCACCACGTATTGCCGCCGCAGTGGGAGTCGTTTTGCTCATTATTATCGCCATCGTTTTGTTGATCATCTTTTTGAATCGTTAACCTTTTCGCTTCGATTTTACCCAACGCCATGAACACACATCTCTCCGCTACAGGTCGCTGCCGCATTTGCGGTAATCATCTCGATGCGGAAGATCAATTCTGCAGCAACTGTGGCACCGAAGCTCCAACGTCCGATATCGAGAGTTCGAACACCAAAGGCCTCGCGCCAAAACAAACAGCTAGCCTCTTTAGCTTTCGTTGCAACGATTGCGGAGCAGCGATGAGCTACGATGCATCGGCCCAGTCCTTGCGCTGCCCTTTTTGTGGCAGCTTGTCGATGACGCGCAAACCGGATACTCGTGTGCTGCGTCCTGATGGCGTGATTCCTTTTTTGGTCCCGCATGAATCCTCAGTGGAGCTATGTAAAAATTGGATCCATGAAGGCTTCTGGCGACCAAGCGATATTCGTGAGCGCGCGATGATCGAAGCGATCGCAGCGGTATATGTTCCCTATTGGGTCTTTTCCGCAGCCACAGAAACACATTGGACCGCCGATAGTTCCGCAGTGCCCGCAGGCTCACGCGGCAATTGGTGTCCCGTAGCAGGTGACCATCGCAATCAATACGCTGGCTTATTGGTTGGAGCAAGCACGGCCCTCACGCCAGCTGAAACATCCAATATCGCTCCCTTCGATCTGCAAAAAGCGGTGGCACCAGAAGAGATCGACTTGCTGAATGTCCGTGTGGAAGAATTTCAGATGCCGCGCCGACAAGCCCGACCACTGGCTGTGGGATCGCTACAAGAACTTGAGCGTCAAGCTTGTCGCAAATATGTCCGCGGCGAAAGTCGCAACCTGCGCGTCAACGTTCGCATCTTGAATATGTCGAGTCAACCGCTCCTGCTGCCGATTTGGATCATGGCCTATCGTTACAAGAACCAAGTTTATCGAGTTCTCATCAATGGCCAGACGGGCAAATTGTCTGGTGGAGCCCCGTTTGCCTACGGAAAACTGGCGGCCATCATTACGGCCGTTATTGTGGTAGCCTTACTGATCGCCTTGGCGATATTCCTGATCAGCAGAATCCGCTGAGTACACCTTTACCTAGGTCGCATGGAGGCGATAAGATGCGAGATGTGACCGTTTGTTCACAGACCGAGGAAGATTAATGGTACGAGAAACTGTTGCGGTACCTGAAGAACCGAACGACGAAAACGAGATCATCCTTCGCCCCAAACGTATCGCCGATATGGTGGGACAAAAAGAAGTGATGGCCGTTTTGCAGATCGCAATCGATGCCGCCCAAAAACGAAATTCGCCCTTAGGACACATCCTCTTTGACGGACCGCCCGGCCTAGGCAAAACCACTTTCGCGACCTGCATTCCTCGCGAAATGGGGGCCACCGTGCAAATGGCCAGCGGCCCTGGCCTTAAAGCCCCCAAAGATCTCATTCCCTATTTGACCAATATCGAACTCGGCTCGGTCCTTTTCATCGACGAAATCCATCGTATCCCCAAAGCGGTCGAGGAATACCTCTACACCGCCATGGAAGATTTCCGAATCGATATCGTACTCGGTGAAGGCGTCAATGCTCGCACAGTAAACCTCCCCCTTAAGCCGTTTACACTGATCGGTGCCACCACCCGCGCCGGTATGCTGAGCGGACCGCTTCGCGATCGTTTCCAGATTCGTGAACATCTCGGCTTCTACTCACTCGATGAACTCACTGAAATTCTGTTGCGCAACGCTAAGAAATTACAGGTCACCATCAAGAATGATGCAGCCCGCGAAATCGCTCAACGCAGCCGAGGCACTCCACGTGTCGCCAACAATCGACTCTTGTGGGTCCGCGATTATGCCATGAGCAAGGCAGATGGAAACATCACGATGCAACTAACTCAGGACGCCTTGAAGATGACAGGCATCGATGAGCTTGGGCTCGACCGCCAAGATCGTCGTTATCTCGAAACACTGATTCGCGTCTTCATGGGTGGCCCAGCTGGAATCGAAGCCATCGCTCATACGATGAATGTCTCTGCTGATACACTTGTCGACGAAGTGGAACCATTCTTGCTGCGCAGCGAATTGATCATTCGCTCGCCGCGCGGCCGCTGCGCCACACCGAAAGGCTACAAACACATGAAGTATGAACTTCCCAAAGCCTCATGAGCCTACTCGCTTATCGTAGAATTCCCACAATGACATGATACTGCCACGTCGCGTCGCACTCCTTCACTTCGGAATCACTGCCTTTGTATGGCTCGCGATCTTTGGTGCACTTTCGACGCGACTTAATCTCCTGCTAAATTACGCCTCACTACCAACTCTGCTTCCCGCTTGGGAACCTATCGGCTCCACGCTTTCCTCCTTAGCCATAGGCATTCTTTTTCTCGGCGTTGTCTATCGACTCAACAGAAACGAAACCACACTTCAGTCACTTCAACGCTCCAGTTGGACGTTAATCGCCGCCACGTCGCTGCCGCTGCTCAGTTCTGTATCACGGCAGTTGGAGATCGCACCTCCATTTTGGCAGCAACCGCACTTCATTGAACTGCTGTGGTTCACATCGATCAGCGGATGTGCCTTGCTCTTTATCCCTGCTGAAGCGTGGGGGCGACGGCCTTCACTTAACCATACATCTGCGCTTGCTTGTTTGAGTTTGCTCATAGTCAGCATGACCTCTTTTTGGACGTATCAAGCTTGGCAGATGCATCAAGATTTCCGTTTAGGCTTTAATGATTTTGGTCACTTTACTTGGCGTCTTGCCAATACTTGGAACGGGCGCGGATTTTTATTGGAGAGCCCTACCCTGCCTACATTTTGGGATCACTTTAACCCTGGCATGCTTCTGATCGTACCTGTCTGGGGCCTTACTCAATCACCACTTTCCATCTTTATCGTTCATGCTCTTTCGTTATCGATTAACGCGTCGCTCATCTATGGCATCACCAGAAAGCTCGGGGGCACTCCGAAGGGAGCTTTGGTATGGGGCTGTGTATGGTTGCTTCAGCCATCAATCGGTTTATGGAATGTGGCCTTCACTTATCATTGGCACCCTGTGACTCTTGGTGTGCCCTTTTTTCTCGCAGCTATCTGGTGCTTACTGGATCGTCGCTTCTTAGTCGCGGCGATTTGCTTTCTTGTCGCCACTTCGATGGAAGAAGGCTGGCTTGTGATAGGTTCCTTGTTGGCTTTTGTGATTTTTCTATTTGGACTTCCTTCTCTATCCGCAGAGACAAACTCGAGGCCGCTCGATTCAGTACGTTCAACATCAAGTTTCATTGGAACTTGTCGCTCTACGATTTATCATCGTTGGGGTTGGCTCGTGGCCAGCTTTAGTATCGCGATTATGTTTGTATGTATCTACAAATTGAGTGGCCTAGCTGAATTCCAAACAGCCCGCTTTGCCAAGCTGGGTGATAGTCCGCTAGCGATTGTGCTCTCGCCCCTTACCAAGCCAGCCATATTCTTTGGGCAGCTGCTTCAGGTTCGCAACTTTTTATTTGTTTTCGGATTATTAATTCCACTGGGCCTGCTGGCGGTTCTGCGCGGCTGGATCTATTTGCTCGCCACTGTTTTGCCGTTAGGTGTGTTGTTTGCCTGGGATCATCAACCTGCGGCCAGCCTTGCATTTCACTATGCGACGACATTGATGCCCCTGTTCTTTTTGGCGGCTTTGATGGGAGCAAAATCGTATGGTCCCGATGGCTTGGTGAGGCATGGTTCTGTCGCGATAGCAACCTGTTTATTGGTTTCGATTTTCTGGGGTGGTCTGCCATGGAGCCCCAGCTCCACGTTAGAAGCTGAGGGTCAATCCTATGGAATGGAAGGTGTTGAACTGCGTCGTGAGACTTCCTCGGATGGTCGTTGGCTTCATCGCCAGCTCAAGGGCTTGGAACCACATCAAGAACGAACGGTTCTGGCTACAGGACGCATCGCAGGTCACTTTCTCAAGGCCAACTTTCTTGAGACTGCGGGTCAATTTCGTGAACGTCGTGACAAATTGCGCGAGTTAAGTTCTACGGGATCCGAGTGGGATTGGTTCGACACGTTAGTCTTGGATCATCGCGAAAACTTTCAACAATCGAGTGACTGGACAAAGCAGTTGCAACAAGAAGCACTTGCGGCCGGGTTCACCATCCAAACCGAAGCCCACGGTATCACGATCCTCACCCGGCCACGCTAGCGATTCTCGTGCCCTTAAAGGCTACGTTAAATCAAACAAACATCAATCCGATAAATCTAACACTTATCGGGCGATTATCCTTACGTCCCCCGAGCATCTTAATCGCTAAGAAAGACTCTCGATACGATCTACCAGATTCGAGCACTGAGCACGAAAGATGCAGAAATTACGAGTCACTTCATTTATCAATCGCCAATCCATTATATCGAACTCATTTCCTACTTTCGTGTCCTTCGTGTATTTCGTGGTTCCGACGAATCAAACGCTCAGCCAGCCATGAATAAGGCAACTCTGCAGGTAAAATAGGGGAGGAAATCCCCATCAACTCACAGCAGGCTTTGGCCGCTAAATTGCCGCTGCGAATTGCCCCTTCCATCGTCGCGGGCCAACCCGTTACCGTCCAATCACCCGCCAACGCTAATCGATGAGCCTTCAACAATACTTCGACTCGGGGACGATGTTGCACCGATTGCGGCGTTACCGAGAATACCGAATGCGGATCCGTTACGACTCGTGATCGCAATAACTTCGCCTGACGACTTTTGGGGAAGAGCTCATGCAATTCCTCTACGACAAGTTCGACCAATTTGTTAGCCTCGCGCGGCAATTCACGCGATGCGCTGATTACTACCTGATAATGATGACTCTTGCCAGCACATTGCTCCCAAGCCAACGAGTCTCGCTCTTCTTCTAACCATGGACTACGAAAGACCCATTGCGGCAAACGCCCTACAATCGCTGCATGAGGTTGATCTAACCACGATTGATCCCACCACAAATGTACGCCGGTGATGGGGGATGCCTTCAACTCCCCAGCCGAATGAAATACGGTTTGAACTTCCTTCGGAGTATCTTGCCCTACTAACGAATGCAAATGAAACCATGGCATGGCAACCATAACCACATCCGCCTTAGAGGAGATGTCGTTTGAAGTGGTCGCACCCACACATTGATCTCCATCAAATAACAAGCCACGGGCTGACCGATTGGTATAAATCTCAATACCAACACCCCGCAAATGATTCGCCGCATCCTCGCCAAACACAGTTTTCAACGGCTGTTCGGGAATCAGCACCTCATAGGCCGTTCGTGAAGCCAGAAAGCCTTCGACGATCACTTTACGCATCGGACCGAGTGCCACATTCTCTAACGACTCCCCTAACGCGCTGACCATAATCGTCGACCAAAATCGTTCCATGGTCCCGGCGCTCTGATGGGCTCGCACCAAAAACTCTAAGGCCGATTGCTGCTCAAGCTCACTCGTCGGCTTCAGCCGAATCAATTGATGTACGGCTCGCGCCACTTCAAAGCGTTGCTTAAATGTCAAACCAGGCCAACCCAACAACAGTTTTTTTAAATGCAAAGGAGCCGGTAAAATCTTGCTGGCCTTCAGAGGGACATGGTTTCCATTGGGACCGTAGAAATGCAGTGTTGAATGACGCCGCCACGATTCAAGCGTTTGTGTTTCTTGCAGAAATGACAACAAGTGTGTGCAACAGCCCATGCCGACATGCTGACAATAGTCGACCGTATGGCCGGTAGCTTGATCGACAAACGAACCTGCTCGACCACCAAGCCTTGAACGCGACTCCCACAATTCAACCTGCCAGCCCGCCTTGCGCAAACTCAACGAGGCAGCCATTCCGGCCAAGCCGCCCCCTAACACCAATGCTCTGCGTCCCGTTTCTGCTCGCATAAAGTTATCCGTGTCAGCTCAGTGGCCCGAAATGTGTCAAGAACAACTTCGCCTTCTTCCACAATGGCACCGATAAACGTCGTTTCCAAATGGAATCTGGCTGCCGCTGAATTTCATCCAAGATCGCATGATAACTTCGCCACATTAGGCTAAACATTTTTTTGGCGTCTGCAGGTAAATGCGAGTGGATCTCCCAGCTTCGTTGGTAGGCAGCATCGGCTTCTTCGATGTACTTGCGCACCAGACCTAACCAATCACCGACAGGCTCCGCTTTTAACCAACTTTCTGCATCACAGCCATAAGCATGGAGATCTGTCTGAGGAAGATAGATTCGATGCCGACGAGCGTCCTCCAAAACATCCCGCAAAATGTTGGTGATCTGAAATGCGAAACCACAATCGATCGCAACGGTTTGCAGACGCTCCACGGGAGCTTCCCAAATATGCAAACAGGCAATCCCTACTGTACCAGCAACGCAATAACAATAATGTTCTAGTTGCTTGCGATCACGTATTTGCACAGCATCGATGTCAAGCTTTACACCTTCGACCAAGTCGCGCAGAACTTCTACTGGAATGTGATAACGCTGCTGCGCATCACGCAGTGCGGGCCATAGATACTTCACCTGGCCACTACTATTCGACTCTAGCGAAACACCCGAAGGCCCAGCCGGATTGCAATGTCGCTCAAGCTCAACTTGCCAGTTCTGTAAACGGGCACGCTTATCTTCTGCTTCGCCCGGTTGATCACTGAGGTCATCACTCCAACGTGCAAAAGCATACAACGCTTCCATTGCTTGTCGTCGCTGTGGCTCCAACAAAGAAAAGCTGCGGTAGAAATTGCTGCCGCTTTCACGAGCGACGGTAGCGCAATACTGATAACTCGCTGTGAGATCTACTGTCACGCTGATCCCCTTACGAACCAACGCCAAGTAGAACCAGCCACAAGCGAGAGCTTGCGAGCCTTGCCCAGCGAAACGCGGCGACTCCAAACATCATATTCATTTCGCTTGATCTCGCGCAAAATCTCCCGTCCGCCTGCGATAAAAAGATAGATATCAAGACTCAACCAGCTTGGCACATGTCTTACTAACGGCGAGCCCTGATCGAAGAATGAATCTGCATAATCACACCAGCTTTTCAGGAGTTCTTTTAGCTCGGCGGAGGGAACAGCTTGCAATACTTCGTCTTCGGTAACTCGATGTTCACGCAGGCGTGACGCGGGAATGTAGATTCGGCTTTTGCGTGCATCGATCGCCACATCTTGGCAAAAGTTGGCGATTTGCAGACCGGTACAAATGGAATCACTCCAAGCGATGTTTTGGGCGTTCAACGATTTCCCCAAAGCCAAGACTAAATGTCCCACAGGATTCGCTGATCGACCACAATAGTCGAGCACTTCTTCATCGGTCTGATAACGCAACTTCACTTGATCCTGCCGGAATGCCGAGAGGAGGTCCTTAAAGGGTTTCTTGTTTAATTGGAATTCGGCTATTGTCGGTTGCAAGGCGACAAAAACTGGATGTCGACATCTTGCCTCAAAGGCGGCTTCTAACTCCTCTTCCCACCACTCCAAGAGCCGAACCGACTCGGTTGCCGAGCCCGTTTCATCGGCTAAGTCGTCCGACCACCTGCAGTAAGCGTAGATATTGAAGAAATGCTGCCTCAAATGTTGGGGCAATAACCAACTCACTACGTGAAAGTTTTCGTAGTGACTGGTAGCCAGTTCTCTACAATATCCTTGAGCCTGAACCAATCCCGGGAGCTGATAGGAGGCTTCCGGGCCCCATATTGCGAGTTGATTGGTGAAAGAATGTACGGGATTATTCATGGGCTATACGGTTCGTGTGTCAATGTGGGTTTGTGCAGTCTACGTAGGGTGTGCGGCAAGTCGCCATTCTAAAGCACTCTAAAACCTAGTCTGCCACTCCATTTTGATGCGGTTCAAGCAGAGTAAAACCAGACTTGCGAAACACACCATGGAGAAACTGCGACCACTGAGTCATTCTCTCGAATCGTCCAGAGCCGATTTTTGTACCCTATTCTAACCCGAATGGGGCGACCTTGTGAAAAACAGGGCCTGAAACATTCCTGGTCTTTCGTTACTATAGACGGCGGGTCATGTATTGAACATCGTCGAGCCACCCTTACACAAAATCGCCCCAAGTTAACGAGGAATCGCCATGGAAATCATGTTAGCAGCCCCACGCGGCTTTTGTGCTGGAGTGAATATGGCCATCGAGAGCCTCGATTTGACACTTCGCAAGTTTGGCCCTCCGGTGTATGTGTACCACGAAATTGTCCACAACCAATATGTTGTAAAGACCTTTAGATCCAAAGGAGCGATTTTCGTCGACCATCTTTCCGAAGTTCCAGAAGGCTCCACGCTTCTATTCTCGGCCCACGGCGTCTCACCCGAGATTCGCAAAGAAGCGCAAGCCCGCCGACTCTTTGCCATTGATGCAACTTGCCCTTTGGTCACGAAAGTCCATCTCGAAGCAATCAAGTTTGCCAAGGGTGGTTTCACCATCATCTTGATTGGCCATGAAGGTCACGATGAAGTCATCGGCACAATGGGTGAAGCCCCTGAAGCGATCATCCTTGTGGAAACAACCGAAGATGTGGACCAACTCAACTTCCCAGAAGGAGGAAAGCTTGCGTATCTCACGCAAACAACTTTAAGTGTCGACGATGCCAATCGCATCATCCATCGCCTAAAGGCCCGCTTCCCTTGGATCGAAGGTCCCACCAAAGAAGACATCTGCTATGCAACCCAAAATCGACAAGAAGCCGTTCGCACACTCGCTGCTGAAGCAGACATTGTGATTGTCCTGGGAAGCCAAAACAGCAGCAACAGTCAACGACTGCGTGAACTGGCTGGCGAAAATGGTAAGCCCGGCTATTTGATCGATGGCCCAGAGGATATCCAAGATAGCTGGTTCCGAGGCGATGAAAAAGTTCTCATAACGGCTGGTGCCAGTGCGCCCGAATCGGTGGTGGAAAGTACCATTTTCTACTTGGTTAGTAAATTCAAAGCGACAATGGAAGAAAAAGTTATTCGCCGCGAAGAAGTCCACTTCCCACTGCCGAAAGTACTGCGCGAGATGGTCAAAGAAGAAGCCAAATGACGCCGAGGAATTGACACCTTCGCCCACGGCCGTCGAGCCTAGTGCTCCGACTTCAGAAGCCGACGGTTTCGGTCCCTGCGCCCCCGGTCCCGGGCGGAGCTACGCGATCACGGAAAAACCGACGCTAACGCGTTCGGCTGATGTTCTGTATCCATTTCGGCCTAAGCGCGTATTTGCTTACTCGCCGTATAGCAGCTAGACTCAGAAAACGATAAGAGAATGGCTCACAGGACTTCGTAATGTCAACCACACGAAACGATAACAGCACTCTCTGGGACTATGCGGCTTATGCGGCAATTCCCCATGACGGCAGAAGGCACGAGATCATTCGAGGAGTGCATTACCTTAATCCCGCCCCCAATCTCTACCACCAAGAAGTATCCCGACACATTCAATTTCAGCTTTACACTCAAATCGAGCTGACCGAACTGGGCAAAGTCATGGATGCTCCGGTTGACTTGCAACTTTCAGAACATGACATTGTTCAACCGGACCTGGTCGTGGTTATGCGACAACGAAAGCATATCCTTACCCCTACCAAGATTAAGGGCGTTCCCGATTTAGTTATCGAGATACTTTCGCCCTCCAATAGTGATCACGACCTCAAAACGAAACGCAATCTCTACCAAACCTCCGGAATCCCAGAGTACTGGATCGTCTTTCCGGATGAACACAAGATATTGCAACTAATCTTGGTCGATGGTGCATATACCGAAAACATCGAAGAAAAATCTATCACCATGAAGACGCCTCCCCATGCGAGTGTCGATTTGCAACGCGTTTGGTAGCTTCAGTTCTGTATCGGTGCAACATATTTGCGCACGCCACCCACCCAAACCATGCGTGCACACCCGAATAATTCTGTCCCGCTGAAATAGTTGTTCTTGCTACGCGACAACATCGCCTTCGGCTGCACGACCCAACGATATTCGGGATCGATCAGAACAACATCGGCTGGCTTACCAACCTGCAATGATCCACCTTCAACTCCTAGAATCCTAGCAGGAGCCGATGAGAGCTTATCGATCGCTTGAGTCCAGCTCAAAACGCCGGTACGAATCAAATAAGTGATGACCGATGCCAACGTAGTTTCTAGCGTGCTCGCACCAAACGGAGCCAGATCCAGCTCTTGCATCTTCTTTTCTAACGCACAAGGTCGATGCCCGCTGGTGATCGCATCAATGGTTCCATCTTGCAACCCCTTAAGACACGCTTCTTTGTGATCTTCGCTGCGTAGTGGCGGTTGCAATTTGAAATTGGAATCGAATGTACGCAAAGACGCATCGGTCAAACAGAAGTTTGCAGGCGTAATTCCACAAGTCGTCTTTAACCCTCGATCTCTAGCTCGTCGAACCAACTCAACACTACCCGATGTCGAAATATTGGTAAGATGCAGTCGTCCGCCGGTGCTTTCGACCAACCGCAAATCGCGAGATGTCGCTAAGTCTTCAGCTTCTGCGGGAATCGGCGAAAGACCTAACACCAATTGCACGAGCCCTTCGTGCATGATGCCCCCTTCGGCCAAACTTTTTATTTCTGGCTGATCAAATACGGGCCGATCAAACATCAAACAATATTCAAGAGCCCGGCGCAACAACGCCGTGTTTTCGATTGGTCCAGGCGCGTCGCTAAAGGCAACCGCTCCGGCATCTACTAATGAGCCAATCTCCGCGAGCTCTTTGCCGTGACGATGTTTGCTCACACAGCCGATCACATGCACTCGACAACGATCAGAGCGCATCGCTTTTTGGCGTACAAACTCGACTGCGGCTGCAGTATCGATCGGCGGTTCAGTATTGGCAGTGCAGGCAATAGACGTATATCCGCCCGCAAGGGCCGCCATCGTACCCGCCACGATCGTTTCATCTTCTTCACGACCAGGCTCACCTAACTCTGCACCCAAATCGACAAGCCCAGGTGCGCCGATCCAGCCTGATGCGTCGATCCGCTGCAGTTCCTCAGGGAGATCACCTTCGCTTGGATCCAGTGCGGCAATTACGCCATGATGAATCAAAATTCGACCGACGCGATCTAGACCTTGAGTTGGGTCGATCCAACGAGCATTTTCGATTAAGGTGGCAGTCGTTTCGGCTAGGCCAAGCATGTTCCATTTACCTCACTAACACCTAGCAATAATCGCAAAGCTGCCATACGCACAAAGATACCGTTAGTCACTTGCTTAAGAATGACTGAATGCGGACCATCAGCAACTTCAGGAGTTACTTCCACGCCGCGATTGATTGGACCAGGAGCCATGATCAAGATATCAGGCTTACTGCGCCGCATTCGTTCTGCAGTCATCGCATACAACAAAGCGTATTCATGAACCGATGGGAATGGGCGAGTGCTTTGACGTTCAAACTGAATCCGCAAAAGATTTAGCACATCACAGCGGGGCAGGATCTCATCCAGATTGTGAGCCACTTCCACACCAAACTTTTCCCATTGTCGAGATACCAGAGTTGCTGGACCGCAAACAATCACATGAGCCCCAAGCTTCTTGAGTCCCCAGATGTTGGAGCGAGCGGTTCGACTGTGAGCGATATCTCCAACCAAAGCGACTGTTAAACCTTCGATCTTTCCTCGACATTGACGAATAGTAAGGATGTCCAACAAGCCTTGGGTGGGATGCTCATGAGGCCCATCCCCTGCGTTCAACACCGAACAATTGAGATGCCCCGCTAACAGATAGGCTGTTCCAGGGGCAGAATGCCGCACGACCACCGCATGC
>JBILTA010000236.1:0-7831 GCA_044371785.1 Pirellulaceae bacterium
CCAGTACGGCCAAAGAGCAAGCCTTGCATGCTGCAATTCTTGGCAACAGTGAATCGCTCGCGCGCATGGCAAATGACGTGATTGTTCAGATTCAGCAACGGATATCGCGCGTCCCCAATCAAGTGTCGCGTGAGGAACTGATTCAGACCATGGACGCGCTAACACAAGTTAAGACCGAAGCTGCGTTGTTGCAAGCAACTTGGCCCCAAAGACTTGAGCAAGAACGCTTGCAAGCAGGTAACAGTCATAAAGCGACCGAGCACATCGACAACTGGGATGAGCGTCTTCTGAATGCGGCGCAGCGAATCAACGATTCATATCGGCGAATGGTGCCTCATGATGTATTGGCTGATTTTGGCAGAGATTTGCTCGATGCTTTCCGTTATGAAGAAGAGTTGTTGCGTGATCCAACCCAAGTAGGCGAAGAAATCTGGAATCGGGAACAGCGAGTCTTGGCGGACCATCTACGCTCTTTAGGACGCGAGATGTTGGCTCATTCGGGATATTTACCGGACGGACCTTCGCGTGGCTTGTCTGATTGGGCTGCTTGGGCAGAGCAGATGGCAGAGAGAATGGAAAGTTTCTGTGTTCAAGTTCCTCCGAAAAACGATCAGGAGAAAAAGCAACGACTCGACGAAGCGATTCGAATGTCCAATGAACTTCAATTTCGAAGCCGCGTGCACCAAACCCATTCGAGTTTGCCCAATGAGTTAATCTCTGGGCGCCGAGAGCTTGTGCAGATCGCGGGCCGACCTAACGAAGTGGTGACAAAAGCGATTCAGGAGTGGCAATCACAACGCGCGGCGCAGTCGGATCCCGCTTTGCTGCCACCCCGCTTTTTTGAGCAGGTGGAACAGCTCAATAGGCGGCGTGAAGCACATCTATCCGCAGGCGACTACAACGCTCCGTTCGGTGCCGACTTGGGCTTAGCTTATCGAGCAATTCTGCATCAAGCGGATATTCACAAAGGGAATATCAAGGAAACAGAAGTCGTAATGCAGGTAATTCAAGAATGTGTGGCGATTCTTGAAACCGAATCTCGATTAGTGCATTCCCAACGTTGGTTGGAACAAATGCAAGACGAAGAACGCTTCGCTGCCAATGGAAAGATTGCCACGACTGAGAATCCACGCTTGTGGGATTCTTGGGGGCTTGAAATGGAATATGTGCAAGATTTCCTTCGCCGCTCGCAGGTTAGGAATGAATCAGCCGATGTCTTGAATGGCTTGCG
Organism: Pirellulaceae bacterium; assembly: GCA_044371785.1. Classification (GTDB taxonomy): domain Bacteria; phylum Planctomycetota; class Planctomycetia; order Pirellulales; family Pirellulaceae; genus JAFLCP01. The sequence continues at coordinate 1,232 of JBILTA010000236.1, forward strand.
TTGGTCACCTCCAGCCCAAGCAGCAGGACAGAAATTTGGACAACGCCGCTGGGAGCAAAAGCCTGCGGTATCCGCAAGTTCAGAACTCGATTCGATTCAACACGAGGTCAGCGCTCAATATGCACTCCTGAAAGAGAAGTTCGATGCAGCTCGCGATCGCTTAAAACAACTGGCGCCAACGATTCCTGAGTTGGCTAAAGAGGCGGCGCAATTGGCTCGAAGTCAGCAGCAGAAGACGGAAGAATTGACGGAGGATTTTAAAGAGGGAGAAGTGCCCAATGTCGATGAACGCTTGAAGCAAAATGCGGAGGTGTCTAGCGAACGCCAAGCAGAGGTTGCCGAACAGCTGAAGGACGCTCTGACCGATTTGGCGGCATCTCAAAATGTTCTCGATAAAGATGAATTACAGATTGCGAAAACAGCCGATCTCGCACAAGCCTTGCAGCAACGTGCTGAGGAAAAGAGAGAGCAAGCGTTCGATAACGCTCTGGCAGCAGAAGAAGCAGAAACAACACCTGCGTTAGAACAGTTAGCTAAAAGCCAAGCGAAAGAGGCTGACACATTGGAGGCGATTGCCGCCCACTATGAACAAGATCCACTTGCTCCAAACCCCTCAGCGGATCCTTCGCAGGAATCTTCGCTAGCAGAGATGGCTCAGGAAATGGAGGCGCAGCCGCAGAACATGGATGCCTATGAAGATGCAGAGCAGTTGGCTCGTTTAGCTGAAGCGGATCCGCGCGAGTTGCTGCGACGACTAGAGGAGGAGCTCAAGAGCAATGAACAAATGCAAGAGGAACTCTCTGATATTGCGCAGAATCTGGCGGAACAAGCTCAACAGTCTTTAGATCAAGCCGCCGAGCGAGAAAAGAATTTACGCAGCAGCCTGATGCAGTCAGATCCTCTGCGGGAGCCGCGACGACAGGAAATGGCGCAAGAGGTGAATAATGCCCTCGATCAAGCCAATCGACTCGCACAACGCTTGGCCCAAGAGGCTCAAAGCCAAGCGCGCTTGGGTAAGCAGGATGAAGAACAAGCACAATTGCAAAAGATTGCGAGTGAGCTCTACAAGTCCATCGATGAAGCTCGGCAACAGGCAAGTTCCCAACTGCCGGAAGATATGAAGAAGGCTGCGGAGCAATTGGGACAGGCACTGACAGCCGTTCAGCCCCAAGTGGAACAAGCGTCTCAAAGTCTAGCACAGGGAAAACAAGAGCAACAATTTGATGATGCAAATAAGTTGCAACAAGCAAAGGCCAATGCAGAGCGAACTCAGTCCCAAGTCCATGAACAAGATCAACGGTATGCGGACCAGAATGTGCGAATGCGAGAGCAGCGGAAGCAGGCCGCAGAACGAGCTGTACAGCAAGCTCAGCAGCAAGCCTCACAGGCGGAGCGACAACGCGATCAGGCTCAAGAACAGGCTAACAAGAATCCTGAGAACGAAAGCTTGAAGAATGCGTTGGCCAACGCGGAAGCAGAGGTTCAAGAGAAGAAATCTTTGCAAGCGATGGCCGAGCAGGCAAAGACGCAAGCCGATCAACGATTAGCCGAGGCGCAACAACAACGCACCTCGCTCGAAAATAAACCGGGAAGTCTTGATGCGGCGCGTCCCAATGCCGAATTGGCTGAACGCTTGTCAAATCAGGTTGCTCAAAGGGCAGCTGAATTAGGGCAAAACGTTCAAAAGATTGTGTCCGAATCGAGTTGGATCGATCAAGTCGAGGCGTCACGCCAACAACTCGCTAGTGCGGCGACTCAACAACAAACGTTGCAAGAGTCAGTATCCGATGTGGCTCGGGACTTAGATCGAGCTGCCAAGCATCAAGCCCGTCTTAATGCACCACAATCAGCGCAAGCACTTGGAGAAGCAGCACAACGGGTGAATAACACCGCTGATAATGAAACACAACAAGCCGGAAATCAGTTGTCGGCAGCAGGCAAACAAGAGGGTGCCAGCAATCCACGTTATGCGTCAGCGGATGAAACTCGCAATGCGACCAATGCGTTGCAGAACTCACAGAACTCGCTTAAAGAACGAGCCAATGAGTTGGGCGAGATGTTGGCTGCCCAAGAGAACGCATCTCAAGAAAGTGCAGCTCCAAACAATTCAAGCCAAAATAAGGCTGAAGCTAACACTTCTCCGGAGAGCACAACTCCCCAAAACAGCACAGCTCCCCAAAACAGCGCAGCGAAAAACAGCACAGCGAAAAACAGCGATTCCCAACCTAACGAATCCGCACAGTCAGCCAATAATTCACCTCCTACGGAAAGCAGTCCTGCCGGTCAGCCGCAAGGTCCACCGGCCAATCAGCCAGGGGGAGAAAATCAGCTTGCAGCCAATGCGCCTTCGGATGCAAATAGTATGCAACAGGGGGATTCTCCTTTGACACCGCGCGAAATGGCGGAACTACTCGATGAACTCGATCGTCAGTTGCGAGATCCAAGTGGGAACATCAAGCCAGATGCGCTCTCTCAATCGGCGAACCAAAATGGACCGGAGAGTTTGGCGAGCTTGCGAAATACTCAGCAACAGATATCTCAGCAGTTGCAGCAAATGCGAGCTTCTGCTGAATCTCAATTGAATAATCCAACGATGGTCGTTAGTCGTAATCCGTCGCAAGCGCGAACCAGCCAAGGAATTCTCATTCCGAATCCTGAGGGGAGCGGTTCGAGTAAAGTTTTCTCCACCGATCAGTTGACTGGCGAACCGCTGGGGGCTTGGAGTCGATTACGTGAAAAGAAATCGGAAGAGGTAGCGGAAAGTCAACGCGAATCTGTCGCTCCACGATATCGAAGGCAAATCGAGAATTATTTCCGTACACTCTCAGAACGCAGTGTGAAGCAATGATGGTAGTGCTGCAGACGTGGGGAGATTTGAGATGTTGACACGGCTTAAGCTATTGCCATTTTGCCTGGTTGGGTGCATGGTTCTAACCTTGAGTTTCTCCGTTTCGGCACAGGAGATTTTGCCCAATTCGAAACCCGAATATGAAACGACGAAGCAAGCGATTGAGCGTGCTCTTAAGTATTTGATATCGCAGCAGAAGGAAAATGGCGCGATCACATTAGGGCAGCATGATACGGCGATGACAGCGCTGTCGATTATGGCGATGGCCAGTGTGGGGATTACACCTTCACAAGATGATGAGCGCGGTCGAGCGATGAGTAAAGCGATCGATTTTGTGCTCGAAGAAAAGCGTCAAAACAAAGAGGGTTATTTCGGCGAAGGTGATAATTCGCGAATGTACGGACATGGAATCATCACCCTCATGTTATCGGAAATGGTCGGGATGGGGCGCACGCCGGAACAAGACGCTCGTATTCATGAGGCATGTCAAAGAGGGATCGATTTGATTCTTAAGTCGCAGCGTCGGAGCAAAAGTGGCTCCAATCGTGGTGGATGGCGATATACGCCAGAAGCGTCGGATGCAGATTTATCAGTATCAGTGTGGCAGTTGATGGCGCTTCGATCAGCCAAAACGGATGGGCTTGATGTTCCAGCCGGGGCAATTGAGCAAGCGATTATTTATCTCAAGCGTTCTTGCACATCGCCGTTGGATGGCGAAGGAAAACCTGTTCGACAAGAGTCCGGTTTTGCATACACACCTGGTAGTGGCGACATTCAATATGCGATGACGGCGGCTGGGGCTTTGGCGATGCAAGTCTGCGGTCAATATGATTCGCCATTGGTAATCAACGCGATTGAGTGGCTTAAGAAACATCCGCCGAAGTGGGGCACACGTTATTTCTTTTATGGGACCTACTATTTCGCACAAGCATTGCACCAGCAAGGTGGCGAAACAGCAGATGAAGCAGAGCGTTTAGTGCGTGATGCATTACTGCCGAAACAAAACGAAGATGGTGGTTGGACGCCTGAGGGTGAAGAAGGTGGTGCGGGCCGTGTCTATGCCACCAGCATGGCTATTTTGAGCCTGAGCGTCCGTTTTCACTACCTTCCTATCTATCAACGTTAAGGTCGTTGGTTTAATGGTAGGGTTTGTTCGGCAAGTTCTTCTTTTGAGAGTTCGCGGACGGGTACTCCTTCACCTCTTGTCGCATTTTGATCCAAGCACAATCCGACTTGCGAATCACACTGTGGGTTCAATGGCACTGTGGGTTCAATGGCACGGTGGATTCAAACGCACGGTGGATTCAAACGCACGGTATGTTCTGCAATTCAGGTTGGACCCTGATCATCCACTGATAGGGAGTAAAGTGATAACCAGCGGAAAATGGTATCAAGAAGCACTTGCTTCACAGCACCCTACACAATACTAAAACAGCGTATAGATAAATGGCGCGGCTGCAGTGGTAGAGAGAAGCAGTAAAGCACCCAATAAGAGCAACATGATGACGATGGGGGCTAACCACCATTTCTTGTTTGTCTTCAGGAAGCCCCACAGTTCACCCACGAATGAAGTATTGCTTTCTTCTTCGGCAATCTTGGAGAAATCGGGTTTGGATGAATCTGTCATGTGGATGGCGATCAAAGAAATCTGATGGTACTGGGAATTACAAAACAACTATAGCATAGACAGTTCAATATTGCTTCAAATAACGACGCATATCGCTAGTGGGTTGGCGATCTTGCCAATAGGTGGATTCTTGCGGTCGTTTTAATCGCAGCGGATCATATCCTCGAAAACGGAGTATCCAACCTATCGGAAGAAAGCAGCCGTAGAAAATGAACGCTAGGATGAGATGCGAGACCAACCAGCCGATGGGAAATGCGGCGATCATCCAGGCGACAAAAACTGGGCCAAGCCATTTGGGTTTGAGCGAACCGAGAATGCCAAAGATTATACCTAGAACCGCCAAAGTAGTCCCAAGCACCCAACGCTGATGAATGCCATGATGGTATGCTCCCAAAGCAAGAAAAACGAGGGCGGCAAGCCAACCAAATTGACGGAGCAACTTAACTGGCGGTTTTCGATTGATGTCTTGAAAACGCATGGTTTCTTTTCTCAATCTAAAGAGAATCGAGCTAAATGTTCGGAGCGTTCGAATCCCGCAGCTTTTTCTTGATTGACTGATTTGCGAACGATGATCTGGCCTATAACCAACGCATCCATTTCCGTAGCTAAGAAACATCTCACGGCATCAGCGGGTGTGCATACAATCGGTTCCCCGCGCACATTAAAACTCGTATTGACTAACACGGGGCAGCCCGTTTGCCGATAGAACTCAGACATTAAGCCATGTAATCGTGCATTGCGCTGCATGTCGACGGTTTGCAGGCGAGCAGAATAATCGACATGCGTAATCGCAGGTAATTCGGAGCGCGGGACATTGACTCGTTCACACAAATCGGGCGATGCAGTTAAAGTTTGTTGTTGTGCGAGGCTGAGTGGTATTCGTTTTGAAACATCGATATCAGCGACAATCAACATATAAGGACTCTCATGTTGAGGTGCGATATCAAACCACTCACTAGCCTTTTCACGCAATACAATCGGTGCAAATGGCCGGAAGCTCTCGCGATACTTGATCTTCAAATTCATGATCGATTGCATTTCTGTCGAGCGGGGGTCGCCCAAGATGCTGCGACTACCCAATGCGCGCGGCCCATATTCCATGCGTCCTTGGAACCAACCAATCACTTGCTGTTGTGTTAGTAGTTCAGATGTTTTTCGAAAAAGCTCTTCTTCCGTTTCGACTCTTTCGTACGCTATTTTCTGTTCTTGGAGAACGGCGAGGATCTCATCATCCGAGAACGCTGGGCCAAGCAAACTTCCCTTTTGAGTATCGATTTGCTGACAGTGTTTGGGCTTTTGTAGCAATTGATTCCAGGCGAACAAGGCAGCTCCCAAGGCGCCACCTGCGTCACCTGATGCTGGTTGAATCCAGATGTCATCGAAAAGACCTGACCGCAATAGCTTTCCATTGGCGACACAGTTTAGAGCTACGCCGCCCGCAAGAACCAAATGACGCATTCCCGATTGACGTCGTATGTGGGTTGCCAAAGCGAGTACAACTTCTTCGGTTACCCGTTGCACACTGGCAGCTAAATCCATGTGATGCTGTTCCAGTTGTGATTCGGGACTGCGGGGCCCAAAACCGAACAGCTCACTGAACTTGCGATTGGTCATGGTGAGTCCATGGCAGTAGTCGAAGTACTGCATATCCATCCAAAAACTGCCATCGGGTTTGATATCGATGAGATGTTGGCGAATTGAGTCGGCAAAGATGGGACGGCCATAGGGCGCGAGCCCCATCAGTTTGTATTCGCCGCTGTTGACTTTGAAGCCGCAGTGATAAGTGACGGCGGAGTAAAGTAGGCCGAGTGAGTGTGGAAACGAGAGTTGCTGTTTCAGTTCGATCTTATTGTCTTTGCCAACGCCCCAACTGGTTGTGCACCACTCCCCTACCCCATCGAGTGTGAGGATGGCGGCTTCTGAGAACGGGGATGGAAAGAACGCGCTGGCTGCATGGCTTTCATGATGATCGGTAAAAAGAATCTTCGCGCGGTGGGCAGTTGGTAAAGCCGATTTAATTTGCTTTCGCAAGAAGAGTTTTTCGCGTAACCAAATCGGCATTGCCATTGCAAACGAACGAAAACCGCGGGGTGCAAATGCCAGATAGGTTTCCAGTAATCGCTCA
>JBILTA010000237.1:0-7787 GCA_044371785.1 Pirellulaceae bacterium
TTAAGGTCAAATGTGCTCTAAATGTTGGTTCAGAGGCTATGCCCGTATCAGCATTTAGTCCTGTAGGAAGATCGATGGCGACACGCCACAGATCGGCTTCGTTCGCCAAGCGAATCGCTTCCGCCATAGGTTCGCGCGGCGCACCAGTCGAACCCGTTCCCAAAAGTGTGTCCACAATCATATAGCTTTGACGTATTTGTCGCTGCAACAAATCCTGGGCGATGATTCGAGGCATCTTATCCATGTAAGTGATATTGCTGCCCGCCCGCTGTTGAATTTGATAATTGGCTCGATTGTCAGCCGATAATCGCTCCTCGGTTCCGAAATGATAACAGGCGGTCTTTATTCCCCAAGCCTCCAGATGGCGCGCAATGACCCAGCCATCCCCACCATTGTTCCCCGGCCCGATCAGCAAGGTAATCACTGGCTCTTCCCTAAGTGACTTAGGTGGGTGCGCAAATAGAAAATCTCGAATCGCAGCTGCCGCTCCCCGCCCAGCGTTCTCCATAAGCACCAAGCTATGGATCCCCAGTTTTTCAATAGCATACTGATCTACATTCCGCGACTTTTCCACAGAAAGAAAAAGGCGGCTTGCAAGTTCCTCGTGATTGTCCATGATATTCTTAGGCCATTCATTTGCATGGGGTGAAGGAGCAAAGGCTTCCAATTAAGAATACGTTAGTCTGAAGAGAAAATGTTATGCCACTTTATGAATACCGCTGTCACGATTGTGGAGCAGAGCAAGAGATTTTGGTGCGAAACGCTGAGGATCTTGTTTGCGAAGTTTGCGGCGCACGAAAGCTTGAGAAAATGTTGAGCGTTCCAGCGGCGCCTTCCATCGGAAGTTCCAGGCAACTCCCTGTCTGCGGCCCAATGAACTCTCCACCGAGTGGTGGATGTGGTTTACCCCAGTGTGGGCAAGGTCGTTGTGCGGGGGGACTCTAGTTCCCGTTTTTGCATTGCATAATGAATGTAAAAAAACAACGCCCAAGTCGAAGGGACTTGAGCGTTGCTGTTTGGGTTGATCATTCGAGCTGAGTCAGACTATGGTAGCAAACCTGCCATGCCTGTCATCACACCCGCTTGCATCAAGGCACCGCGGCCACTGAGCGGAATGGCGGGGATTTGCCATGGAGCACAATTGCCAGGACGATAATAGCCCAGTGCATATTGGCATTCCGACATAGGATGAATGCCCATCTTGTATGGCAGCACAGCGATGTTGGCGAAAAAGTGCCCTGTCGAAACGACAGGTTGGACAAGGGGTCCCGCCGAATGTCCGTAGCGTTCCAGGGCTACATCTTCGAAGTAGAGCGGCTTGTGCATCAATTCGGATGACTTCCAGGTCATCTTGATTGGCGCGAATTCACGTTGTCGCCAATCATCGTTGCTCAATCCGCACAGATGGGGTACGCCCCAGGCATCTGATATATATGCGACATCGGCATCGCTCAGATCGGTCACTGGAATGGCAACTTCCTCACCATCGACATCCAAGATTGCGCGGTTGCGACGCCAATCCTGCAAGCGACCTTGAGCAATTTCGCGTCCCGAGCGGTCAAACCAAGTTCGAACAGGAGCATTGGTCGCAAATTCTTCTTGCAGCTGTGTGGTCGCTTCGGTTGATCTTGATCCACGTCCGAAACGTGGGCTCACATCCAACACAATCCGATCAATCGTATCGCTCTTGAGTCGTGTGCGAATCTCATCACATGAATAACCCGTTACAGATCCGCCAGCTGGTGTTGCGAGCACGTCATCACGGTCGCTGGCCGAGACCTCTGGGGCCTGCAAGTCCGAATTACCATCGCCCGCATTGCCGAGCGAAGGCTCTTCTTGCGGTTGAACCGGCATTGGCATCGGAGCATTCTCAATATCCGAAGGCATCGGAGATGGAGGGAATGTACCTGGGAATCGGTTGGGTTCCAGCGCGGGCTCTACTCTCCCAGGCGCCGCATTGTTCGCATCCGCGGGTGGAAACGTAGGGAGTGGTGCTGCTTCCGGGGTTGATAGAGTTTCGTTTCCTGGTGGCTGCACATTCGGTGTCGCGGCCGGTGGAAGGTTCGGCAACACGGGAGCTTGGCTTCGATCACCGAAGGGATCTTGAAGCGGGTTGATCGGAGCGCCCGGCGTTGCAATGGGAGGGGCCGCAGCTCCTGGATCCTGGAAGCTTACTGGGACGACATTGTTGGAGCGCAAGCGATTCGGAGTCGTCGCGGTGTTCGTTCGTCGTTGACCACTTAATGGAGCGGCAGCGGGTTTAGCTGCTGCCTGATTGGTAAGAGGCTGTTTGGTGACAGGCTGCTTGGTGGAAACGGGCGTGACCTTTTCGCTGGAACGCCATCGCAGCACCACTTCACCGCCACCTAGTCCCACAGGCTCCGATGGAAGAGGCTGAGCCTCACGCGGCTGAAACTGGCCCGGTTGAGTTTGTCCCAATTGAGCTTGAGTTGTCACAGCGGGCTGAGCCTGATTCGCAACGCGAGCCTGACTGGCAGGACGCGGTTGCGAACGAAACGGATTGACGGGAACGTTTTCTTGGGCAACCAGCGCGACCGAAGATGTCGCACTGAAAGTTGCCCCAGCAATAAGCGATAGGAGCCAATATTTTGTGCTATTCCGGACTGTAGTTCGGAGCTTCTTGCGTAATAGCGATGTCATGGGGATGGTTCTCTTTGACGCTCGCGACGGATACCTGGATAAACCGCGCTTCCTTACGCAGTTGTTCGATGTTCCGGGCACCACAATAACCCATGCCAGCCCTTAAACCACCAACCAATTGATACACGAAATCAGCGAGCGGGCCCTTAAAAGGAACACGCCCTTCCACACCTTCGGGTACCAATTTGGACAAGTTATCTTGGCTAGCTTGGCGGTAGCGTTCGCTGGACCCTTTGGCCATCGCCCCAATCGAGCCCATTCCTCGGTACGCCTTGAAGGTTCGACCTTGGTAAAGAATGGTTCGACCAGGACTTTCGGCTAAGCCCGCAAACAATCCACCGATCATACAGCTGTGAGCTCCTGCAGCGATTGCTTTGGTGATGTCACCGCTATAACGGATTCCTCCGTCGGCGATGATGGGCACACCAGTTCCCTCGGCTGCTTGAGCTGCTCGATACACCGCTGTGATTTGCGGAACACCCACACCTGAGATAACGCGTGTCGTGCAGATCGATCCAGGCCCGATACCGACTTTAACAGCATCGACTCCGGCAGCGATCAAATCGCGACAACCTTCTTCGGTGGCAATGTTTCCAGCGATCACATCGATGGACCAACGCTTCTTCAGGGCCTTAACCGTTTCGATCACATTTAATGAATGGCCGTGGGCGCTATCGACCACCAACACATCCACTCCCTTGCCAATCAACTCACCGGCTCGGTCTAGATCGAACACTCCAATCGCAGCACCGACTCTTAAGCGCCCTTGCTCGTCTTTGCAAGCATTGGGGTAGCGCTTCATCATGTCGATGTCACGAATGGTGATCATCCCTGTCAGTCTGTATGAATCGTCAACCAGTAAAAGTTTCTCCACCTTTTTAGCCGTTAAAATCTTCTCAGCTTGCTCAAGCGTTACAGTCCCTTTTGCTGTCACTAGATTATCACGGGTCATGACCTCCGAAATGGGCTGTTCGCCCTTCTCTAGAAACCGCAGATCCCGCTTTGTTAATATCCCAGCTAGTTTGCCTGTGTTGTCCACAATGGGAATGCCGGAAACATTTTGCTGAGTCATCACATCGCGAGCTCGCGCGACAGTGTCTTGAGGTGTCAGAGTGACAGGGTCAACAATGATCCCGTTGGCGCTTCTTTTTACTTTCGTGACTTCTTCCGTTTGGGCTTCCACGGGCATATTTTTGTGGATGATGCCTAGACCACCCACTTTGGCCAAAGCGATCGCCATATCGCTTTCGGTCACAGTATCCATCGGGGCAGAGAGAAACGGAATCTTCAGTTCAATGTTTCGTGTCAGCCGCGAGCTGACGTCCACTTCAGCAGGCATAACCTCGCTGTAACGTGGCTCAAGAAGAACGTCATCAAATGTGATGCCTTGGTAGAGAAGTTTCTCTTGCATGTTGAACCGTAGGTTTGTCTGTCACCGCAGCAACCAAGCGTAAATGCTTGATGCGGTCTAAGCTAGTAAAAGCGACCCATTATGGCCTGCTGAGAGCTTTTTCGCAATTGTTCCCGTATTTCACTAATTGATGACCTGTAGGTATTTTTTTGTTTATGTTCTTTTTGGATGACTGATTTTTTGTTCTTATGGTAGTGTCGTGATTTGTGTTGACCTGTACTTATTCTTCGACGGATCCCGTGGTTGCGGCCGTTTCGGTTGCATTAGGAAATAAATCAGCCAGCAAACGATCGTCGGCGGGATCGATCGAGCGCAAATGCAAAGTGAGCTTATTGCCGGTGCGAACGCCGAGAACGGTCACTCCCTTATCGCGTTGAATCTGTTCCGACCATTGATCGAAACTCTTAAGCTCAATTTCCAACGCAATACCTGGCAATGTACAGTTCTCCCACACATAGTCGCCAATCGCTTCCGCTCGTTCCACGATTTGGCAACTTGTGATCGGCTCGCTGCTTTGAATCTGAAACTCTAATCTCTTCGCGCGGTCTTTGAGATTGGCTACTCCGTTGGTCAACATCGCCCCAACAGGTTGCTGTTGCCAGGAGATCTTGTCGGGTTGTTTGGTCACGACCAACTGCAACATACAGGCCAGCAAAGGATGGACTTCTAAGCGCAGCTTGCGGGCAGCTTCGCGAAGTGCCGAGATGTAACTGCTTGAGCCCAATATAATTCCGCATGCAGGGCCCCCGATGAAACGATCGCCAGGAACAATCACCATCGATGATCCGCTGCTTAGACGACTTGCGACTCGAGTCATGGGCAAGGTTGTTGTTTCCAAGTCGATCAAGGTCCCATTCAAGAGGACTTCGGCATGAACCACGGAGTGTGGTGTTTTTACTTGCCGAAGATCGATCGCGGTGTGCGAGCCAGCAGTGGATGATGCTCCAGCATTACTTGGGCTCAAACGCAATACACCATGGCGAGTTCCCTTCAATCCATGCAAAAAATCTTGCTCACTGCAATGAGTGATCGATCCAATGGGAATCGAAGATTTAGCGGAAGTGTCAAGGCAATTTCCAAGATGTGAGTCTGCGTTCCAGCTCACATAATCACCGCGTGGAACAAGCCAACCGTCGGAGGCTTGGGGCAGATGGTTGAGTAAGCCGATCGCATGTTCGACACTGATGACGACTAGGGCGTCTTCTGCGCCAGATTGTTGGCATAATGTCTCGCGGAGATTTTCTTCGATCGTTTTGGTGGTGAGATAACTGAGCATTCGGGCTGCTTGATCGGCAACGCCCAGCGGCAATGGGACGCCCCCCAAGGTCGAATGAAAGATGCGACCTGTTCCATTGATTACCGCCGCATTGAGTGGCACAGGGCTATGCCCCGTCTGCAACGTCGACTCCATCCACTGCTTCGCTTGCTGCCAAATTTCCTGGATTTGCCCAGGGGCTTGCATATCGGGCCAACCAATTTTCTGAGCCGCATCCTTTACGGCTTGAGTTAAAGCAGGTTGATGCAAAAGTTCCAAAACCTTTTTGGCGGCGGCTGGTGGAATGATCTGTTGCAAGCCACTTGGTATGCGAAACATCGGATGGGCCTCGGAGAAGCTTTGGTTTATGGGATGCGCCAACCCACTATGCGAAGGGACAGGTCGCATTAAAATCGAAGTTGTTGAAAACAACATCAGTATAGCAGGTTTGGGATCGTCTCGTTTTGAGGTAGGCTTCAAATCGAAATCGACTCCTGTGCACAAGTTAACTTAAGCGGCGCTAGAACCAATGACTCACGCAGAACAGGTAAACACACTTTTGAAAATCGGAGTGGTAACGGTTTCCGATCGCGCCAGTTTGGGTGTCTACGAAGACCGAAGTGGGCCTGCCCTCGTCGAGTATTTTACAGAGATCATGCGAGTGGAACTCTGTTTTGAAAAACGGCTGGTGGCGGATGAGCAAGCGGAGATCGAAGCTGCTCTATGTGAATTGGCAGATATTCAGCAGTGCGGACTGATTGTAACCACCGGTGGCACAGGCCCAGCCCTAAGAGATGTAACACCTGAGGCCACGGTAGCCGTTTGCCAAAAAATGATGCCCGGTTTTGGTGAGCAGATGCGGCAAGTGAGTCTGCAATATGTCCCTACGGCAATTCTATCCCGACAGACAGCCGGTATTCGCGGCAAGTCGCTGATCATTAATCTCCCGGGGCAGCCCAAAGCCATACATCAGTGTCTCGATGGCGTGATGCCCGCTGTCCCTTATTGTTTGGAGTTAATCGGCTGGCCCTACCCTGCCACCGAGTCCGCGGTCTGGAAAGCATTCCGCCCCAAAAAGTAAGTCCGTATTGCTCGAGCTCATCTCCTGGAGAGAGCGGTGGTCACAGGCCTTCCTTCTCGGCTTGTATCCACAAGCACCTGCCAATTTTTGACCAAGTTTCCAGGGATGGGTGGTGATCGTTCTGGGCACTTCATTTTGATGCCGCTTGCAAAAGGATATTCGATCAAGGATGATCAAATCGAGACTCAAACAAGCGGATGAAATGTTAGTTTGGGCCAAAAACCAAACTGTGAGAGAGTCACTATATTCACGCGAGAATCATGGACTGGAGGCTTGGGAATTGGTCCGCATAAACCGTTCGAAGTTCAAAAGCGAGCTATCAATATGGCGTCAAAAAAACTCTGTTTTTTATACTGGATTGCCTTGTCATTGTTTTCACTTGGCTTGGTAGCGAACGCCCAAAACGAACAGTCCAATTCTCCAACTCCAGCTCCAACGGTAGATGATTCGGGAACGCTTTTGAAGACCTGGCGGACGTCCATAGAATCGGAGGTGGAAGTTGCGCGGGGGTATGTTGTTCCCACAGAGGCTCAAGTGCAAACGGAGAAGTCTAGACTAGCGCGCTCATGTCAGTCTCTTCAAGTTTGGATGACCGAGCGTCCTCAGTGGAGGGGTTTTTTGAATTTCGAAGCATTGTTGAAAGCACTATCAGAACCGCAACTGGAGTCGATTGATCTTTTGTTGACGGAAAAGTTGCTTTGCAGATGGCAGGTCGCTCGTGATTCCGTCAATAGTGCTGTGGTTGGGACGCTGGCTCAGGAAATTTGGGAATTCAACGCACTATTGCAGCAGTGGAAGAAGAAAGAAACATCTGAATCGAGACTGGATCGGCTGGCTCGGTTGGGGATGGCTTTGACCGAGTTTGGGATAGCTCCATCTTTGCGGACACGAAGGCTCCTGGTTCGGACTGCTTTGGAAATGGAAGGCGTGGGCCAGGCCCATAGTCTTTGCAAAGAAATCAGGAAAGAGTTTCTTCAACCGAACTTAATCATTCGTGGTCCGGAGCGATTGTTTCTACCCGTGAATCCTGAAGTGATTGATGATTCCTTCCCGACGGCCGGTGTCTATAGTGGGTTACAAACAAATGGAAGCGGCAACATCAAGGGGGCAATCCAGGTTTCACTAGTTCGCAGTGATACGGCGCTCGAATACGAGGTGACCTTACGCGGGAATGCAACGACGCAGAGTCAGGGTAGCAATACTCGAGTTCGCGTGCAATCGACTGCGGATTCGCGTCTGTATGCGGCAAAAAGGGGAGCTATTTTTGGATGGGCCCGAAAATCTTTTGGAGCCACAGTGGCTAATGCCCCTACGACGATTAACTATGGTTCGATCGCTCCTCAAGGTGGCCGAATCGCACGTCGTGAGATTGTCGGTCA
>JBILTA010000015.1:0-22587 GCA_044371785.1 Pirellulaceae bacterium
TGGCATCGTGAAGCAACCCGCGGTGTTATCGTTCCAGAGAATAAACAACATCCGATATTGGTCGGTGTCAACGACATTTGGGGAACGTCCGATGTGTATCGTTGTCACAATGACAAATTTCCATTTCCCACTGATTGCACCGCTTTGGTTATGGGGCAACCTTTAATCAATCTCGAGCCTGATGCGCCTGCCAATGACAAGAAAGAACCGTTACCCGTTGCCTGGGTAAAAACCTGGAAAGGGAACGCTGGCAAAGAGAGTCGTATCTTTCATTGCACGATGGGTTCTGCGGAAGACTTTGCCAATGCAGGTGTGCGCCGCATTACCGTCAACGCAGTGTACTGGGGGCTTGGCTTAGAGTCCGAAATCCGCGCGGATCGCTCGGTCGACATCATCGGAGAATACAAGCCACTTAAGCCTGGCTTTAATTATGAAGAGCTCGGCGTCGTGCCACATCCACCGTCGCATTATCGATAATGGATGTCAAACTTAGCTACCACTAAAATGACGCAAAGAGATAAAAGAATCAATGGAAGAATAAGGCAAAAAGAATTCTAAGTGGGACGCTGGAAACGTGAGGCTTTATTTTTTCCATCCATCTTTTTGCCTAACTCCTGCTGTTGCGAGCTGTAGATTCTGATCCGCCGGGGAGTCGACACTACCGCAGCCCTAACCTACGGCTTTTGATGTTCCGTTTCTTGGCATTCGAGGCGCTCCATTCTAAGACTTTTCGTGTTCGTGCTCAGTCGAAGACGGTACTCGTGCTCGAATTCGGAATTTTGATGACGATTACGAGCACCATTTCATTGAGTACGAGCAGGATTCCGTGATAATGTCTTCAAAAATCGCAACATCAAAACCTGCGGCAACGGACGAAACGAGTGAATACTCTCTCCACGCACCTATCAGAAAACCGTTAGTCGTGTGAATGTCGTTGTGTTTAGTCTAGGTAGCGACCTAGGAACGATCGCTTGTACGGAGCGAGGTAGGGTTAGCATAGGCTGTTCGCGACGCGAACTGGGGAATACAAAGGCATCTTTCCAGGTATCGGCAACCAACCAATCTTCACTCTCGATCACACCTAAACCCTCACTACCCGCCTCGACGCCATTGCCAGTGTCTTGTTCCCCTTGGCCAAGGACCATACCTCGTTGCAAGTTTTTCCGACTGGGCCATTGGGAAAGAAAATGTTCTAAGTCATTTTGTTGGAGGCGTCGGATGGGCAGAGTTGTATTTTGTTTTCCGGTGTGGTTGACTACCTGTGCTTTGGAAAGTGCCGTAATGGAGGATTCCGTCCAAGCCGTGTGCTTAGCAGAGTAAACTCGGGTAAGCCAAAAGAAAATCAAAATGATAATGATGGTCACTGGCATCAGGAGGATCAGCTCGACCGCTGTTGTACCTTTTCGGCGTGTTGCTTGTGGCGATTGTTTCTTTTCAGCGAACATTTTTTCACCCTTTCTTTGAGCTTACTGTTCCAATCGATTTGGCAGGACTTCTCGAATGGCCTTTGCCCAATCGGGCAGAGGAAGATTTTTGATTCGTGAATTTTGAAAGTCAGTTACCATCGATGGTGTATAGTTCCAACCATTCTTGATCCGCGGAAACACGTTAGGCCAACCACCAGCCACTAGCTCAGGGAGCCTACCTCTGGATTGGTCCCAGGCCAAAGTGTCATAGCCCACTCGAGCTTGCTCATCGGGAACAATGCGTTTGCAGCCCAACAAATCAATTCTCTGCTTAGGAGGAAGCTGTGGATTGTCGTTGATCAACATCACCGCATCCCAACGCACCCAGTGTTTGTCAGCCGGTTCGCTAAAGATAAAGGGAGCCCCCAGTGGGGTTTCGAGCGGCTGGCCGGTTAGTACCATCGAAGTGAAATGAGAATCGGCGAGGCGTGAATTTTCCACTTTCGTCCAATCTTCCCAGCCCTTATCGGGTGCCACTTTCCCAGGTAAGACATACAGGCCAAGGTTGCGTTGGGCCTGTAGCCGATCGAGTACCACCCGCGCTTGTCCAGCCGTTTCTTCTTCGTAAATTGCAAAAGCACGGGTCAAGGGAGTTCGCCAAAGCATTCGCGCCATGATCGCGCTACGATGATAGACAACCCACGGGAAGGAAGCTCTGGCTAACTGAGAGGTTTTCACCATTTGATAACGTGGGTTATCGGCTCGAATACTAGGACAATTACAATCGGTTGGGGGAACATAATCGTGAGGTGGTCCCTGTAGTTTCGCATAGGGATCCACCACGACCGGTAGACTGCGATCTTTTTCGGGAACGAAAACCTTAACGCCATAATGGCTGGCTAACTCGTTCGCCGTCTGCTGCGTCAAGTTAGGAATCGAGTCCATGATCCGTTTCATCTGGTCCCGAGCAGCGGGGAGATATCGACTGATGAGATCGCGTTTCATTGGGAGTAACTCACGTGCTCGGTCATATAGATTGCGGAGAGCTTGCCATTCTCGGCCTATAAGCATTTCGTAGTAATCTGCCAACCGTTCGAGTTGTACTCCCAACTTATACGTGTAAGGGATAGCCTGTAGTGCCTTGGCAGCGACTTTCGCTTTATAGACCATTTCGAGTTGATACTTGAGACGTTTATGTGCCTTTAGAAGTGTCGCACCTGCACGTACTTCGCTCCGGACGTTGCGATACTGAGGTGTTTTGGCACCCGCTACCACGGCGGCTTTCCAAGCACGATCCAGATCTCGGTCTTGCTTGCTTGTATCTCCTACACGATTCGCGTCGAGTTCATCTCCCCCTATCGCATGGTGCACGATAATCATGGCCACGACTTCACCCTGAAGGTGTTGATGTGCGGAAAGAACATTCATCCCGCGTGCGCGCCATACGCCGACAGGATGACTGATAGCCGTCGCGGGGCGTTGTGTTTCACTGCGTTCCTTTGTGGACAATCCGACATTAAATAACATCGCGATGAGCGCAGAAAACACAGCAACCCAGTAGATATGTCCGATAGCGAAGGAACCTCGCTCATCCGCTCCCAGGGCTCGCCATGAACGCAATTTATACTGAAAGACGGTAGACGGTTGTGTTCGAAACATGACCAAACCCACAGTAATCATTGACTAATATTGGTTAATTTGCACTTGATCGGAAAGGGTCGTAAGGAATACCTATCTGCGTCCGGTTCCAGTCGCTCATTAAGATCGGTACCTGAACTTCTCTGCGAAGCGTATAAACATAGATGCCTGATCCCGTGGGGGAGGGGACACCGAATAGTCCACTGAACCAAGGTGTCCATAACGGGGCATCGTATTCGATGGTGATGGGCAACCTGCGATAGGGACCTTGTCCAGCCAGTTCGTCCAATTTGACGCGAGTGGATACATAGATTCGCTCCCAACGACGCCCATAATGCTCGACCATCTTGGAATCAAGTTTCGTTTCACGGAGCTGGCGTTCCAACTCGTGGCGCTGCACTGCTGGTGCTTGACCGTTATCTCGGGTGATGGCATAGGGCAACAATGATCCGCAAACCTCGCGATGTAATTGGGTCGTTAAATCGCGACCATGAGCTTGCAAGGCCTCACGATGAGGCAATAAGTTCTGAACTTGTTGGACCACCCGATCTGTCGCAGCCAGCAAAGCGATGTACGATAGGAAGAGTAAGAACATTTCAACCGCAAAGACTGAGACCAGCAAATAGAAGGGTAGGGCGATAATGAGCGTTACCGAGTGAGCTGAACCTTTCCGCTGCCCTCGACGCGAAACCATGCTCGACTGTCTGTAAACTTGAGAGGTTCTCATGGGAGACATTCCTTCTTTAAAGCCAGGGGCGTTGTGCCACCGAGTAACTGGCATCAAAATACAAGGCCAAAATCAATTTAGTCAGTGCGAAGATGGCTCCGAAAATGAGCGTGAGTAAACCAGTCGCCATCACTACCTCGACAGACACCATGCCATATCGTTTTCTCTTTCTGTTGCTCGAAACTCTCATAATGCGATTCCTCCAAGTAAGTAGCCGACGACGCCCACTGAATAGAAACCCGCCATCGGAATCTCGCGTTTGAGCTCACCTTGCAGTTGCGAATAGGTAGGTAACTGCTTGAGACGAATGGCTTTGATATAGCGTGATGCCGTATCTAAGGTTACGGTTACCATGGCCAGAATATGGCAAATCACTAAAGCCATGATGCCACCCCAGGGCCCCAGAAAAGCGCCGAGGACCGCTGCGAGTTTCACATCGCCACCTCCGATGGCTCCCAGTCGCCAGCAGATAAAAGTAAACAAGAAACAGATGACCGCACCCGCCACCGATTCACTAATCCCCAGCGTAAGTGCATACTTAGGAACCGTCAGCGTATCGGATTGCCAAGTAGTCAAGACGGAGCCAGCTAACCCCATGAGTAAGGCAATGCCCAGAAATGAATAATTCAATCGATTCGGGAGTGTGTGGCTTTTGAAATCCCAACAGCAACCCGCTATGAGGTAGCTCAATAAAGCTGCAACTTTAGCGATCATCAGGGCGGTCAGAGCAATATCGCTGCTGATAGCAACTCCTTTGATATTTGCTTCAGCGATGGAATAGACCGGTAAAACGTTGCCGCAGTACGTAAATGTAAAGGTTGAAATCACTTTTTTCCCCAATCCAAATGCTGCGTATTTTGGTCGATAGGTAACACTTGATAAAAAAAGAGCGTCCTAAGGATTCCCCCGTCAGGACGCTCTGTGCTATGGCCACGATGTGCGACGACAGAAAGGCAGAGTATTTCAATTTCCGCCAAAACTGCCCTCAACACCAAAAATCTTATCCACCGCAAAGTTAAAGAGTTGACCAATCAGGCTGGTGCTGTTGCTATTGTTGATCGTAATTTCTTGGCCGACCCCCACCAACTGCCCCACAGTGAACAAGACCAACACACCCAAGCCCACCATGATAATGGATTCGACCGATGGACCTGCTCCACGTTCATCACGATGCAACTTTGCCACAACAGCGTTTAATTTTCGAAGCATTGCTATGCTCTCCCAAAAAGTAACAGTGAAAAGAATTCGGCGAGCTCTGGAACCCCATGTACCGTTCGTCGCCTTTGATTCGAGCCGTTTGATTTCGGCTTACATCAGAGAAATGCCAAATGTTCTTTAAGGGTGGACAGCCCCAAATCATCTTTTTGATTTTTTTCGGACTGCATTTTGAAACGCCATGGAATTCATGAGCTACCAAACGACGAGAGCCGCAGAGTTTCCCCCACGGCTCGTAGTTTCCCAGGTATCAGTAGGCTTCATGAGCTAAACAACCATGAAACCTTCCCCTCACGCTCGATATAGACTAGACCAGCGATACTTATCGCGATCATCGAGCTCCAGCAACTCGGCGATTTCGGTGATTTGTCGATGGCCGGAGGAGGAGCGTGTAACTTGTACCACCAGATCGATAGCAGCCGCCACTTGGGCACGCGCGACATACACCGGCAATTGCACATCACTCATCAGGCACAATGTCTCTAAACGAGTCGCCGCCGCTTGCGGTGAACTTGCATGGAGGGTAGCCAGCGATCCAGAATGCCCAGATAACATCGACTGAACCAATTCGAGAGCTTCTCCGCGACGAACTTCGCCAATGATGATCCGATCCGGTCGCATACGGAGCGAATTGACAAAGAGTTCACGAACAGTAAAGGCAGCTCCTTCTTCTGTTGCTTCGGCTCTAGCTTCCAGGTAAATCGTGTGGGGTTGCTGCAGTTTCAGTTCGCTGCTCTCTTCAATCACCACGATGCGTTCTCGTGGATCGATTCTCTGGGACAGGGCGTTCAGAAGAGATGTTTTCCCGGTCCCCGTACCTCCTGCCACAATGATATTCCGATGCTCGGCGATCGCTTTTTCCAACACTTCGACCCCCTCAGGGTTCAGAGAACCTAGTTGGACTAGGTCGTTTAGAGTCAGCCCAGCAGTTTTGAACTTGCGGATCGTAAGACAGATCCCGTTACGAGAAACAGGCGGCAGAATGACATGAACGCGTGAGCCGTCCGGGAGACGAGCATCCATCGATAGATTTTCTGGCCCGAGTGGACGATCGACATATTCGGCCACATTGAGCACTGCAGCCATCAATTGATGCTCACCCGCAAAGCAGTGCGGTGACTCGCAGATACGGCCACCCCGTTCGTAGTAAATGCACTTCGGCCCGTTCACCATCACTTCCGAGACATCGGGATCGTCCAACAAATCCTGAATAGGACCTAGCAATTTTCTCAGACTTAATCGGTAAAGATCGAGATGATTCATAGGTCGCTACTTTCTCTTTTCCTCGTTCGTTCTGTCGTTATTGGTGGGCTTTGTCACAATTCATGCCCTGATCCGAGCCGCCACTGGCAAACTGCCCTACCAAGATCTATGCCCAAAGCGGAACATCACTGGACACCTGATTCCTAGTTGGAAGGACATTTTTTTGAACTGTCCAGCTCGTTACTCCAAGAGGCATTCTCCCTTAGGCCATTTCATTCCGCCCCCTAGACCTACGGGGGAGTGCAATCCGTGATCAAGAAGAGCAAAACCATGTCCGACACAGATACCCAAGCGACGAACGAATTTGATCTGGTTCGCCATCTCTCTTCCCGCAACATGTATCAGCGACTCGGGTTGAAGTCGAATGTTGTGACGCCGACCGAAATTGAGGAAAGCTGGAAGAATCGCGTCCAATGGGTGCAGGATGCCTTGGACGCCGGAGAAATTAGCCCGTCTGTTTTTGAGGCAGCCATACGCCTGCTGGAAGAAGCTCGCAACCTATTAAGCAACAGTGAATTGCGTCGAGTGTACGACGTGCGTTTGGCAGGTAACGCTAAGAAAAAATTATCGAGTGTCACCGTTAGCAACGGCCAAGTTACCTCAGAGCCTGGGTCAGCGAGCGATCGCTATGAATTGGACGGAGTGATCAGCGAAGGTCCTCGAGCTAAGCTGTGGTTAGCTCGCGACAGGCGTTTTGACCGCCAAGTCGTCGTGAAGCAAATTCATTTTTCGCAATTGCGAACCCCAGAATTACAGCAGCGTTTTCGTGAAGAGGCAAATTTCTTTGCCTCGAGCAATGCGGTTCATTTGGTCAAAGTACTTGACTTCAACCCCGAAAATTACCAAGTCATTTTAGAATGGTTGCCTGATAGCGCTCAAATGCTTGCCGAGCGATTGCGTCTGAAGAAGGGACTCAACTTTTCATATAACAATGCGCGACAACTGCTTCGTCAAGCGCTCTCAGGTCTCGATGTATTGCATCGTCGTGGTTGGGTGCATGGCCGCGTTTGTGCAGCGCACATTCTTTTGGATGATCATGGCAACGCCAAATTGAGTATTACACCCGGCCTACGAGAGGTTTCGACCCTCTCCGTCCCAGGCAAAGAAGTCACTCATCTTGCGCCGGAAATGCTGAATCCTCAAATATTTGGTGAGGTAACAGCTCAAGCCGATCTTTACTCGCTGGGTTTTGTCATCTTAGACTTGCTGTGTCGGGGTGAGTTGAGAAAACGTATTTGCCCCGCCGTGCAGGATTCAGGAAACGATCAGATACATTGGTTTCGCTGGCATGCTTCGACTTCGGAACAATTGCCACCGTTAGATCAATTGCTACCTGATTG
Source organism: Pirellulaceae bacterium (assembly GCA_044371785.1). Classification (GTDB taxonomy): domain Bacteria; phylum Planctomycetota; class Planctomycetia; order Pirellulales; family Pirellulaceae; genus JAFLCP01. Next base: position 7,590 of record JBILTA010000015.1, read on the forward strand.
CCCTCCTGACCTATTAGCCTTACTCACCAGTATGACTCGCAAACGACCGATCGAGCGACCACTCGATGCCCAAACGGCACTTCAACAGCTGGACAATATGCAACAATCAGTCCCCCATGAGGACAAGCTTCGAGGCTCTAAGCAAGTACAGTTTGCCGATGCAGAACTGGAGGACCTCGAAGATTTTGGTCCCCCTCCACGCTTGCCTCAAGTTCAATATGAAACGAAAACTATGGATTGGAGAAGTTGGCTCAAGGCACCGACAGCCAATTATCACCTGCTCTCGCAAAACCAGAAGTTATTGCTCTTGGGAGGCGTGGTGTTGGTTTGCGGCTGCTTACTGATACTCGGCACGCCCAGAAATCAGGAAAACGGTAAACCAGCGGACTCGACCATCGCTCAAAATGCTCCAGCAGATGGGGAACAAGTTGCGATGGAGGGGACCGACGGTGACAACACATCAGGCATCGAATTTGAAGTTCCTGCAAATCCATCGCCGCCGTCGGATGAAACTCCTCCAGCGAGCCACATGGCCGAGACAGCGGATGGCGCTCTGGGAGAAGAGGATGCATCTCAGGTAGAACAGTCCGTACTTCAACCTGAGCCTGAATGCTTGGTTTTTGTCACGGCCTTACCAGGCTTCCGCATCACAGGAATCGATGGACGCCAGCCAACAGACTATAACTCCACGTTGTGGAAGTTACCCCCCGGAGAACACATTGTAAGGTACGCCGATACCTCCGCCGAAGAGCCCGCACAGTCGCTAACTCATACGATCCGTATCGATGGAGCAGATCCATTTGAGCACGTAGTGGTGGGCCAAGTGAAACCCTTGGTCATGAATACACCTTCGTCGACATCACCCAAAACGGTTGCAGCCGTCGATTTTCGTATGGACTTCATGTTTGGTATCATCAGCTCCAAAGAATTGACGGCCGCTGAGGAACAAAAGATTCGAGCAGTCATTCTCAGATTAGTCGACCGCGCTCCACTGACATTGAGCGAGCGACGAGCAACGCCGGTCAAGTTAGCGGCCTGGGAAAAGGAAAAACGTCGAGATCCTCGCATTTCCTTTCTTTTGGCCCTGGATGCTTACTTGCTGAGCCATATGGAAGCAGCGATCGCACTCTGCAAAGAGAGTATTGAGGTAACCGAAATGGAAGAGCTTCCGTTTCATTTACCTTACCACCTTCTCGCTCACATCTATGCGAAACAGAAGGGACGAACGTCAGAGATGCTCAATCTGGCTCGGCGCGCCCTAAAACATGCCGAAACCATCATCGATGCCGGCCGACATGGTAAGAATACGGGCTTGCTCGGAGAAGAGCTTTGGTTCTATGGCCACGTCTTGCAGCATGTGAGCGATCAAACTCAGATCACTGCCCTCGACTTAAACTATTGGCAGCGCAAGGGGATGGAGCTTGAAACTCGCTACCGTATACCCAATCATCCCATTCAACAGGGTCGGGATAATTATCTGATGAATCCATTCACGCAGATTCGCTCCCCACTGCGGCTCGATCCAGCTTTACTGGCCGAACGCGTGCGACAAACGCTCCCCGACACCACAGCTAAACAACCCGAGATTGAGACCACCGTGAGCCGGTAAATCTGGCAGCAAATTTTAAGAATGGCTCACTCGAGGCCACTCACCCTGTAGGTGAAGTGGCCTTTTCTTTTGGTTCCAACTCCGGCACATCGTCCACATGTCCACTCTTGATCCCATTTCGGCATGTCATGGTATGAGTTTTTAACCCATTGTCTGACGGAGAAATCGTACTATGTCACCTACTGGAAACACGAACACTCAGCACACTGCCCCCATGGGTGAGTCCACAAAGGCTACCGATTCGATCCTAAAAATTGCTCTCCCCATCGGACTGGCCATTATGGCGGCCCTACTGAATGCCTCTGCGGTATCGCAGCAGATGCAAACCCGCAGCTATGTCGCTTTTAAGGCCGACCTTCCCATAGGTCACGTCCTCCGCGAGGAAGATCTTGTCACGGTCAAACTTGGGGGACAAACCGGCCAACTCAATGTTCCGCCAATTACTGCCCAAGAGCTTCAAGCTTGGTTGGGACGTATCCTCGGTGAGCAGGTTGAGAAAGGGGAATTGCTCACAAAAAAGCACTTGGGAGGTATTGAGTTGGGTTCAACCAAGGAAGAAACACTACTCCTCTCCTCAAGTCAATTTGGACAATCCGAAGCAGGTTTGCTGCGACCGGGACAATGGGTTTATTTCACCTGCTACCCCCGTCGTGAACCAAACGCTCAGGAAATTCATGTCGGTCCCTTCCGTGTGGCCGCATTCGATACGCAGCGTCAGAACGACGGCGACGGTGGCATCCTATTGCTCTATGAAGCGAATGAAAAAGGACGTGCTCAACGAAGACGCCTCGTGGAATTTCTCGATGATGGAAATTATCGCGTTACAACCACGCTCCTCGGTACGAAACCTGCGGAACAGAAGCTGGCAGTCAATACGAGCAAATAAATAAGCTCATTACCCAAATGCTCCAGTCAGCACTTGCTCTCCGCAAAGTCCTTCAAGTCACCAAAGATGGAAATGCAATCATGTTTTTGCGATATGCCAGTTTGTTTGAAAGCCAGCCCAGAGTGGTTCGTGTTCCAAAGCAGTTTCGCATCGGGGCCTCCAGCGACAATGACATCCAGCTCAAAGGTCGCTTCATTGATCCCTGCTCGGTGATCATCCGCAAAGTTGCTAGTGGCTGGGAGATCTTAGTCCACGGTGCAAACGGCTGTGAAGTGAATGGACGCACTATTTGCTCAGGAGATAGTATTCAGGTCGAAGAGGTTGCCTCTTTTTCAATCTTTCCCTATACGTTCCATTTTGAACAACAGCGTGTTTCGGAACAGCGAAAGGTGCCATTAATTTCGCATCAAACGCATGAGGTGGTGCGTTTGATTCATGTCGAGCTGCTGCGTCAACTCGATATTGAATCGAATGCGACGAAGGCACCCTCGACCTTTGAAGACCTTTTAAAGGTAGAACGTTTGATCGAAGCAGTTGCAAAAAAGGTTGGCTTGGTCGATGGTGCTTATCGGGAATGCCAGAGCTACCTATCGGGGGAATGTGTTCGTGATGAATTGCTCAAAACCATTCTATCTGGCAACGAACAACGCGACTCACTCCGCCAACCGAACACCGACTTTTGGATGCAGCTCGTCTCCCAATTACCTGAACGGGAAGCTGACCTACAAACCTTGGTCAATTTCTGCGCACGGGCTATTTTCACTGGGAACGAAGAGTCTATCTCGGAACGTATTGCCGCGATCGAGCAGAATTTTTGGCGGGCCTGGCAGGTTGTCTCTCGCAAATTGATGGAGGATTCCAGTCTTTATCTATCAATGCGACAACTCAAGAAACAAGTCAAAGACATTCTCTACGGATTCGGCCCTCTCGAGGATCTACTCAGAATGCCAACCGTGTCGGAAATCATGGTCAATGCCAGCGATGAGATTTTTATTGAAAAGGGGGGCGTCATTCAAAACTCAGGTCGTCGCTTCTTATCCGATGAAGTGACTACCGCGGTAATTGAGCGAATCGTGGCGACCGTAGGACGACGTATTGATACAGCCCAGCCGATGGTGGATGCACGCTTACGCGATGGGAGTCGTGTCAACGCTGTGATTCGTCCCTTGGCAAGCAAAGGTCCCTGTATCACCATCCGCAAATTCTCTGGTCGACGATTTTCGCTCGATGCTCTGGTCTCGGCCGGAACACTTTCCGAGAACGTAGCCGAATTCCTGCGCGGAGCTGTTAGGGCTCAAAAGAGCATCCTTGTGTCTGGTGGAACTGGGACCGGTAAAACCACACTCCTTAATTGCCTCGGTCTTGAGATCCCCCAAACAGAACGGATTGTTACCGTCGAAGATACACGTGAACTTCAGCTTCACCATCCCAATGTCGTCAACCTAGAAGCTCGCGATAGCAACAGCGAAGGAACGGGTAAGGTTTCAATCTGTGACTTAGTTCGCAACGCTTTGCGTATGCGTCCCGATCGTATTGTCGTCGGTGAATGTCGCAGTTCTGAAGCCTTGGATATGCTGCAGGCGATGAATACAGGTCACGATGGTTCCATGACCACGATCCACGCCAACACCCCCAACGATGCCATGGCGCGCTTGGAAGTGCTGGTTCGCGAGTCGGGCCTTCCCGCGGATGCAATTCGTAAGCAGATCGCCTCAGCCTTTCATGTGGTTGTCCAACTGGAGCGACATCATAGCGGCCAACGCTATATTACCGAGGTGAGTGAAGTGCAAAGGAAGGTCGATCCTCACACGGGCCATGTACGAGTGAAACCTTTATTTGTACGCAGTTCCCAAGCGGACGGTTTTCAACTGATACCCACGGGACGACTTCCATCCTTCGCCGTCGATATCATTCAACAGGGCTACATGAATCCTCAGATTTTCTTCCAGGACCTCGACGCCCAACCTGCAGCCTCACTTACAGGAGATTTCGCATGAATGCAACATCCGTACTCATTCTCGCATTTGCGTCGCTCAGCGTGGCATGCTGCATCTATCTGAGCTGGTATTGGATCCTACCGATCTTAGAACGTATCGGACACAAACAAGTTGAAAGTAAGATTATTCGCTTAACGCAGTTGGGGTATCAGGAAAATAAAATCCGATTATTGCTCTCACTAGTGGAAGTGGGGCTGATTCTATTTTTCATTTATATGTCGATCTATTACGTCGGCTGGTTCATTGGAGGTTTGTGCCTGGCGATCGCTTTGCATGCTCGGCCTAGTTTGCTGGAATGGACCATTCGCAACCGTGAGTCGCAACTGCGTCGACAAGTGGAGATGTTCTCTGCAGATTTACAGCATTTAGCTCATGGCGGTTTGACACTGAGCCAAGCTTTATCCGATGCCGCGTTCCGTACACCCCAGCCGCTGGGTCGTTATGTTCGTCGCATCGTGAATGAGCAACGTTGTGGCCGTCCGCTCAAGGAAGCGATCGCTTCGGTACGCTCAAGTTTGCAACTCGATGCATTCTCATTGCTTGTGACCGCTTTAAATAACTCGATGACCCGCGGGAGCTCGTTGGTCGGTTCCCTCACCGGTGTGACCGAGACGTTGCAAAACTCGGGCCAAGCAGAACAACAATTGGATGCCAAGACAGCCTCGGGGCGAACCACGGTCACGATGCTGAGCGTCATGCCTTTAGGTTTCATGGCGATGTTCTGGCTTATGAGTCCGACGCAATTTCCATTGATGTTCAGTACGATGTTAGGTCAGCTCCTCTTTTGTGGTGTGATCGCATTGACCTATATCGGTGTCGCTTGGGCTCGCCACCTATTAACGCCCGATCTGTGAGATGGATAGGTTGGTAGCTGTTTGAACGAAAAAACTTCTAACATGGGACGATGATGATCATGACCGAAAACATTTTAATGATATCCCAATTTGAACCCTTACCTGCCAGTTTGGTTTGGGTAGCGAGTGCTTTGCTCGGAGCAGCAACCTTTCTGCTGTGCCGACTTCCTTTACAGTGGCTAGCTCAACGACCTAAAAGAGCCGACCATTATGGTTGGGATGTAGACGACTACCGCCGTATCACTTTGAGGAAAGAGTCCACGTTTTTTAAGCGTTGGGAACCTTGGGTAGTTGGCACGGCCAATGGACTGCGTCTGTACGCCCCATGGTTACTGGATGAAACGATTTTGCCTTTTCAATCGAAAGGTTTGCGACGTCTCGCCACAGCCTTATTTCTTTCCCCGACAAAAGTATCTCGAGCTTTAGCTGGTGGCATCGCACGCGGGGCTTGGACGATCGAGGAGTATTTAGCTGCAGCCTGGCTGGCTGCGGGGAGCATTGGGTTTGTGGTGGCCATTTTGTTCGATATGCGTATCCTGAGTCTTGGTTTTCTCATGATTGCTCTGGGCATTGCCTTTGTGGTTTATCGTCTGCAGGTGATGAACTTGCTGAAACGAGCGGCGCATCGACGTATGCTGATTCGCAAGCTCTTGCCGCATTCGCTGGATACTTTGGCGATGACGTTATCGGCTGGAGGAACCTTTGCGGAAGCGATCGAAGATTTGGCTCGAGATTTCCCAGACCATCCTTTAGCCCAAGAATTCACGCGATTGCTGGGGGATATTCAGCGTGGTCGTACCATGTATGACTCTTTGGTCGCGATGGCGGCTAGAATCGACATTGTGGAGTTCGATGATGTATTGCGAACGATGACGATTGCCCACGAGCATGGTGCACCAGCGGCGACCTTCTTTCGCGCCGGAGCGAGCCAGATGCGAACCAAACAGCTTCGTCAGATGGAAGTGGCCATAGGTAAAGCCGAGGCCCAGATGCCGCTTCCCACGATGGTGATTGTGGTCGCTTGTCTGATCATTGCTGTGGCTCCTTTCGCGGTGATGTCATTGAACTCTGGATTTATTGAGCAGTTCCGCTAGTCATTGCGATTTGAGATTGCGATGTCGCTAGATAAAGAGGCGGTTTTTATACAGCAAACCAGGAACGACGCCTGACTTCGCTTCAGGTGGCCTTCATTCTGCAGCCAATCGATGTTGGGTGACGGGCTCAGAAAAAGGCCAATAGTGCGAAAAACATTTAATCTCCCAAGCGAGGAGGGCGAGGCGACTATACGAAACTCGAATAACCTCGTTTCACACCATCGACCTTGATTCGATTGGAATTGTGCCAATAATCCGTTCATACCTACGGTTCTTAATTGCAGGATAAGATCAGCAGTTACTGTCTTGCTTGCGACTCTTCCTGAATGCTAAAATGGGTAAGGCACTGCAAATGATGCCCAACGTCCAGTAGCTCGCTGCGCTGAAGACGATACTTTGGATCAGACAACTAGGCTGTGGTCGATTCGGATTTACTGAACGCAGTTAACGGGAAAGACTGGCGGGCAAACCTGCGGTCCCGACTTAGAGATGCACCACAAGTTGTGGTAGTTTCCCCAGGCTCCTCGCCCTCGTACGTAGGACGTTAGCAGCCCCATCGAAATCTCCGTAACATCTTATCTCTGGCTGCTGAACTTCTCGTTTAACCTCTCAATTTCCACCTTTTTGTGCCTGTGTGGTTTCTAGTATCTCTTTTGTGTCCACTGCCAATCACTTTAGGGCATGATCCTAATAAAAGGTTCTTTCAGGCTTTATCGTGGAGCAATCGTGAGTTGTCATTTTTGGGAAACGGATTCAATACAGATATAGCGATAAAACGTTGCAATCCATTTCGCGAAAGACTGTTGATGACTATAGTGTTTCGGACATATCTTTTCCTGAGAATAAGTTTATGATTATGGCAGCTACCTGGGACCGCGAATTAGAAGATGAATGGTTTGAACGAGTGGAAGAAATGGTCCGCGGAGCACTCGCCATTGATGAGAACCTATCTTGTCGATGGAGTACGCTTCCCATGCAGCTAGCAGAGTTAATATCCCAAGTGAGTCCGTATCCACCAGAGTCATTCATCGTAGATGCCATAGCAACAACGATTGGTTTACTATTGGCTGCCTGGAAGGAATATGTCGAAAAGTTCTGGGGCACTTTTCCTCCAGATAAACTTCTTGCGACGCTCACATCGCGACCGAGACTGGATGACTTCCTAGCGGCATTTGGCTGGCCGCTTTCCGTACTGACTAACCACCAGTCTCTCGCATTATCGGAACTGCAGGAACGGATGTTTCGTGGGGAAGGAGGAAGTGCTAAGGAATATCTTCAGCGATTTGGCGTTTCGATTCGTCAACCTCCATTCAGCTGTTTTGTTACAGTACAAGATCTGAAGTGCGGCGTATTCTCCTTGGGAGAAACCTTGCCAGCTTTTGGTTCGTTCGTGGTAGGACGTCAACGTAAGCACAATTCCGAACCAGAACCAGTCTCGTTTGTGGAAGGCCAAGGTGAGAATCGCTTGATTATCGCTGCCAAGAATCAACCCGCTCAGTGTAGCCGTGAGCAACTTCAGGTGATATTTTTGACACCCAAGCACATTTATCTCAAAAATCTAAGCGAAGTCATTTCCTTGAAGTTACAGACCACTTTCGACCGTGCGGAGGGAACAGATTCATTGGAGGAGCCTAGCGAATTAAATCCGCTCCGACTTAATCTTGTACAATTAGATTGTGGCGAGGCACGCGTAGTACAAACTCCAGTTTCTATTGTTTTTCCAGCAAAGATCCTACACTTTCGCAATCCGTAACACGAAAGCAATATCGCTTAGCCTTCACCTAGCTCCGATTCCGACTCAACCACTTCCAACACTGCTTCGCGAATATCTCTCATTTTTCGTTGAATCAACTTTAGGCTGATATCTTTACCAACCCGCTTCTTTAGTGTTTCACAGATTTCAGCATACGGGAGTCCTTTCATCGTAAGTTCGAGGACCTCTCGATGTGTTGGACTCGACTGTTTGACTTGATGGTTCTCGATATGCAAAATTGCCTTTTCTAGAAGGTAAGCACTCTCATCGTAGCTTTCATTGTCCGAGTTCTCGACGATTTCTGCCAATTCGATTCCCGATACATCATCTGAAACAGCAGGCTGCATTTCCCGACGAATGTCTCGCTTGGCTTGTTGGGCTTCGCGCACACGTCGATTCACTTTTCGCTTGGTCATTAGGAGCAACAAGCTCCACAGTTTCCACTCGTCCTCGCAATCAATCATCCCTTTTCGGACTCTCAAGATCAGCGACTTCATCACGCTGTTGGCAACATCATCACCATCGAAACGTCGTTTGTAGAGAGAAGCAATACGCTTCTCAGCAAATCCCGAAACTCGCGAAACGTAGTAGCACACCAATTCCTGCTCCGCCCCCGGATCCCCCTGACGACATCTGTCCAGCAAGTTCTTGATATCCATTCGTTCCTCACTCAATGACGATTGGTAGCTTTCGATTCGGACGCTCTAACAAGCCTGCAAGTTTTTTATACCATATCAACCCCCCTCTATGCTAAAATTCCGGGATTGACCTACGGGGCAATAGTTTCTTCCGTTACTCGCGCATCTTTGCTCGTGGCACATTGCAAAGAAATAGGTACACCCTATATGTCGTCCGACCAGCCGCAACCAACTCCGCTGGAGCTAACGCAAAAGTCGCTGAATACAGAGAAGCCCCTTGGATCGAATGTCGACTTCCAGCTGGGAAGATATAGTTCACAAACCGCGTGCAATTTCAAGTTTTTTACTCGAAGGAAACGAGACTTAGCTCTTCTCCGGTCACTGGCAAGTCCGCGCTTTACCCACGCTGACCTGGACAGATCGGCCTCTTACTATCTTCGTGCTGTCAGCATCAGTAATGCAGACATCGTGACTTTGGTTTTCGATGCAAATCTAACAACAAGAAGCAACCAAGTTGAGCTTCCTGTAAGCCAGTTAGATAGCCCATACTTTGGATTTGGGGCTGATGACTTGAAAGCGCTAGCAATAGAATTCTAGATTAGTGATCTCCCCATTTTCCTGTCGCTGAAGAAAGCGTGGAGAAATGGAGTATTCAGCAGCAACAGCCATGAATACATAAATGGAAAAAACTTTTGGCTTGGTTGACTTAGCGCCGTACAGAGAAATTCCTTATGGCCCAATTCATGGACTCATTTGTCTATTCGAAGTCTACCTGATGAACTCACTCCCCCCAAAACACGATCCACTACCTCCAATAGCATGTCAAGCGAAACACTTCTCCCACCCTAACTGCCCGGCTCGTAACAAAAGTAGGACTTACCACGACAGCACCGCTCGTCCAGCCTCCAGCGACTGATATACAAACCCTTTAGGCAGAGAGACAGACGGGGAGCAAAAGCGATTGATTGTCATTCACTACTACCACACCTCGCGTTTCTCGGCCACCGTTTGCCCCAAGCTCGTCCGCTGTTGTAAGACGTTTGCCGTTGCGATGGTGATAGACCTGGCAAAGCCAGGCCACCCCTAGAACCAGAGTAAAAGGTAGTAGAAACGTCACGGCACAAAACAACTGAATCGCAGAAACCTGCAAACCGGAACTAGAACTGTTTTTCATGACACGGGCCCTTGTACGGAAAACTGCAACAAAACGTGCTCAAAATGACTACTGGCATGCTCCTTGGCTTACCACAACCGCCAACATTAAAGATATGCCTTCGCTCAAATCAAACTGGACAAAACCGACGCTAATGCCTCTGATGCCGACGGAATGCGTAGCATTTTCACCCGCGAACTTGTATGTTGTCTTTATAGATCAAATGTAATGGCATTCCAGTCAAGGTAACATCTATGCGATGCGCCATCATCCATGTCTCGATTCATCATCACAACACCGCGAAAATCTCGGCAGCAATCGCGGATGCGATCGGAGCGGATTTGCTAAGTGTTGAAGAAGCGAGAGAACTGGCTGCGTCACCTTGGGAACTAGTGGGTCTTGGTTCCGGAATTTTTTTTGGCGCCCATCACAAAAGCCTTCTGCGATATGCCTCGCAATGGTCGCAGGCTCCTAAATCTGTCTTCATCTTCTCAACAGCTGGTTTACCATCACTCGGCTGGCTCTGGCATCGTTCACTTAGAACGATCATGACGAAACAAAAGATTCCGATTCTGGATGAAGCCTGCTTTCCGGGGTGGGACACCGTTGGACCCTTGCGTTGGATCGGCGGCATCCAAAGAGGTCGTCCTAATCAATACGATCTGGATCGCGCGGCTACGTTCGCAAAGTCCGTCGTCGAAGTACTGCATAGCCAGGCTTAGAATCTCTAATTCATTTGAGCCAAACTTTTCTTGCGCTATTGAAACTTTGACATTCTAAGCACTAGCCAAGCCCCACAGCAGTATCAGTTCGCTTTTTCTCCAAAGAGCGAAGAGCCTTTACTCTTGTTGACCAGGCTCTAGGTTCCACACATATCTTCGATTCTCGAAGGAATCGCTCGTCTGCTGATCCGTCAGTGGGATGGTGGACAATATTTGCTGACTTTTGCCCTCAAATCGGCCGCCCCACAACACCGCACCTTTCGGAGTTAGGCTATATCCAAACGGTTGTTGCTTGAAGGCGCGCATATCTCGGTCGAAAGGAGGAAGCTCAGCCAAAGATACCGGGAACTTACCATGCTTGTGCAGAAATAGACGCAGCGCTACACCATGACGAGCTTGTCGGTAATGCTGGGCTCGATCGATACTAACTTCCGCCAAGCTCTTCATGGTGGGAGCGACTACTCCCGTCAAGATCAAATCGATCCTGCCCCTCCAAGAGCGAATATCTTCTTCGAACTCAAGCTCTTGTTGACTAACCCTGTTATAGAAAACTCCCCAGTCATCCGTTGGTATTTCCGCTAACTTAGTCATCAAGTCAATGTAGTACACACCGTCATTTCCCCGAGCTGGCAATGGCTTTGTCTCCTTCTCAACCGCTATTGCTGGGTCAAGAAAGGCGGGGACAAACATCCCTAAATCCCGTTCACAACCCTCTCTCCACTCATCTCCAACATCACAATTTACAGCTAATATAACGTCGATGTCTTTCAGTTGCTGGTCGCCGAAAAGATCCTGCTCAAGTCCTTTCTGCACAATAGACAGCGCCATATTTTTATAGGACTTTGATACCAAGAAGCAGAGCGAAAACGGAACAGCTTCCACATGACGAACCATATGGTGCAAGGTGACAAAGTTCTCGTAGGCTCTCTGTGAATCGCCAAGATAAAGGGCAACCTGTGCGTCGAGCCATACGAGCCTCGCTAGTCCACGACAGCTCTGAACTTCTGGCAACAGGGTGTTCATCGCTTCAAAACGAATGGGAAACCTGACAGGTTGCGGAGCAGCGGCTAGTTCACCGATATGATGAATCAAATCGCGTTGACGATCCACGAACTGAATCGACACTTGAGCATACTTCCAACTTTTAGAAGTATCGAAGTTGTCTTCCCATTCATCGGTTGCGACGGAAGCATCGAAGTTCGGTACACCTTTGGCAGCCTCCACAAACTCGACCGATTCAAGTTGTTTAAACAAATCTAACCAGGCTTGAGTATCAACGTCAGAAGTGATGGCACGATAGGCCACTTCCGTTGCGGCTGGCCTTGTGGCTATACCACTTTGCTCCAAATCTACGATAGCTTGTGATAACTTCCGCTGTCCTTGCCACTCTCGCAAGGTATAGCCCCCTCGAACGAATCCGACCACGATTCCAATAACGAGCAGCGGTATACCGAAAAATCTCCATACCCGCTTCAGGCTGAATCGTGGCTGAGGCTTTACGCGGACTTCCATAGGCATTGACCAATCCGATCCGAAAAGAGAAAGACATTTCAGCAAGACTTAGGAGAACGGCGAAGTGAACGAGGGATCGATGATTACCCCGTTGCTTTACATTCCTCAACTTTTGATACATGATGGGTAATCTAGAACAATCAATAAAACGGGCGCAACCGAAGTACAGATTATTGTGTGAATTATGCGACAAACTCTTATGCGAAGTTACCTTCTCGTTGCCGTAACTCTTACATTCGCTCCACACTTGGCTCTTGCCCAGGAGACTGAGAAACCGAAATCTCCCCAAAAACCTTCACTCTGGAACAGCATTCTTTCGTCAGATCTAAAGTTACCTGATTCTAAGTTAGAATCCAACCAGATCATGACGCAAGTTTTCAAGCTGGCTCAAGTTCTGGCGATTCCTTTGATCGACGCCACCAAAAGCATCAGTTCTAACTTTGCTGCCGCGAGCGATCACTTTGATCCTTTCGGTATGAAGGAGGCTCAGCAAACGTTGCGTTGGCAACAAGAGGTAATTGTCCGCCAACACGAAGAGATGCTGCGATGGCAACAGCAGGAGATCGAACGCTTACAGACAGAGCTCAAGAATTCCCAAATTTCAACGAAAGAAAAGAAAGCTAAGACGAAGAAGAAGAACAAAACGCGTCCAGCAGTAGACTAATTGTTCACTTTCTATTTCAATGTGGACGTCGCTGTCCGCCGACAGCGGGTTCTGAACTTTTTTCTATGAAGTAGTCATGATGTACAAGTCTAAAGCGTTTGCCGCAGCCAGTCCGACTTCTGCTTTAAGTGGCATGGAGATTCCGAGACGCCTTTCGTTACCAGACGATGTCCAAATCAAGATCTTGTTTTGTGGCGTCTGCCATTCCGATTTGCATACGGCCCGCGATGAATGGCATGCGATGATGCCAACTACCTATCCATGTGTCCCAGGTCACGAGATCGTCGGCCGCGTAACACAAGTGGGCCGTAATGTCACTAAGTTCAAAGTGGGTGATATCGTAGGTGTGGGCTGCATGGTGGACTGTGATCCCAAATGCCCCACCTGCCAGGAGGGCTTTGAACAATTTAGCCCTGAGTCAACCTTCACCTACAACAGTCCCGACAAGTACGAAACAGCCCCAGTTACCTATGGTGGCTACTCGGATAGCATTGTGGTTAACCAACGCGCCGTCTTGCGAGTTCCATCTAATCTCGACTTGGCAGCTGCTGCGCCATTGTTGTGCGCAGGCATCACCACCTACTCACCTCTCAAACGAAACCATATCAGCGCAGGCAAAAAGGTCGGCGTTGTCGGACTTGGTGGATTAGGACATATGGGCGTAAAGATCGCGCGAGTGATGGGTGCCCACGTAGTGGTTTTCACCACATCTCCTAGCAAGATCGAGGACGCAATCCGCTTGGGGGCGAATGAAGTGGTTTTGTCGAACGACGCCAATCAATTGGCCGCGCACGCTGGCAGCTTCGATATGATTTTGGATACCGTCTCCGCAGCGCATGACCTCAATATGTATCTCAACTTGCTGCGTCGTGGAGGCAACATGACTTTGGTGGGTGTCCCCGAACACCCAACACCTATCAATGCGTTTGCTCTGATCTACGGTAACAAGACATTGAGCGGCTCGATGATCGGTGGATTTGCCGAAACTCAAGAAATGCTCGACTTCTGCGGAAAACATTCTATCACCGCCGACGTCGAAGTGATTGCCATTCAGCAAATTAATGAAGCCTACGAACGAATGCTCAAGAGTCAAGTCAAATATCGTTTCTCGATCGACATGGCTTCGCTATCAAGCTCCTAGTGTCCCGTCTGCTTGAATTAAAGAAAGGGCAGCTCTATCCGTCGATAGATTGCTGGAAACTTGCGCAGATCCTTTACTTCTCCATCGTAGCCGAAGATGATAAAAGTCCAGATTCCCCTAAAAGATATGCATCAAAACGGACCGCGAGAGGTAACATGATTCGAATCTATGGCTTCTGTGCCTTGTGGACTTGCTTCGCCGCAAGTTTAGCCTTGGGACAAACCCCACCTGAGTCAAGCAATAAGAAATCAGCGGAGCGGTCACTTTGGTCTCAAATGTTAGCCCCCGCTACCCAAGTGTTGGAGTCAAAGAGTGATCCCAACCAGTTCATCCCGCAAGCCTTCAAGTTGGCTCAAGTCTTAGCGATACCCCTCATCGATGCCACCAAGAGCATTAGCCAAAATATTGCCGAAGCCAGCGATCACCTCGATCCCTTTGGAATGAAGGAAGCCCAGCGCACGATTCGCTGGCAACAGGAGGTGATTCAGGCTCAGCAAAAAGAGATGCTGCAGTGGCAGCAGAAGGAAATCGAGCGACTACAAACCGAACTCGAACGCGTTTCCAAGAGAACCGCGATTGACAAAAAAAGCTCGACCAAAAAGAAAAGGAAAAGCAAGAACAAGAAAGCAGCGAACGGGGCTCAGCCCGCTAACTAATCAGCTCGACCTTGTCATAGATATCGGCCAGTTGGATACTTGCGCTACCAAGACTGTACAGTACGATCGCTCGCTCAATTCCTTCAAACTCTCTCAGCAACCAGAATCCTTCTGCGGTTCTGGTGTGCTGCTCGATCTTGGCTTGATCTTGCCAGAGCACTAAATATTCTTGTAATGAATCCATCGTTCGGTAATGTCCGAACTTTGTCCCTCGATCAAAATCCTCGGTGCTTGGCGAAAAGACCTCTGCGACCAAAATTGGATTGCTTATTTCGTGGTCAGAGTCCGCCTCGACGGGAGGACAGACCACGGACACATC
>JBILTA010000238.1:0-7765 GCA_044371785.1 Pirellulaceae bacterium
CCAAATAACACGCATCTTTCTCCGAGTCGCCATTTTGGACTCCCAGCAAAACCAATAGTCCCGCGTCAATTCGCCCAATTTCCTCCCCCTCGACCGTCACCTGGCACTGGGAAACTCGCTGAACTACTGCTCGCATGGTGTGAACCTTTTCGTCTGGGCGTCGTCGTTGCCGGATAATCTTCTACAATAGGTCCGATCATGAACTTCGAGTTTTCATCATAACAGCGAGCACCACTGGATGGCTGAAGCAAAGCCGATATTGGCAATCACGATGGGCGATCCGACAGGAATCGGTCCCGAGACCATTGTCAGCGCATTGAACGATGAGCGGGTGTATCAGGTTTGTGAACCCTTTGTGGTTGGGCGTCCCTGTGTCATGCAGCGGGCCGTCGAGTTGCTTAAGTTTCCAATGGAGGTTCGCTGCATCGAGCGACCCGAGGAAGCTATTGGTGCTTCACGCAAGGTGCTCTGTTGTTTGCCGACGGGCAGCGAGGAGGCCGACGAATTGCCGCCGGCCAAAATCGACGCACGAGGTGGCCAAGCCGCTTACGACTGTTTGGTTAAGGCGACGCGTTTAGTGCAGGAAGGTGAGGCGGCTGGTATTGTCACTGCTCCCTTGCATAAAGTGGCTTTACATGAGGCGGGGCATCCTTGGCCTGGGCATACCGAATTGCTTGCTGAGCTGTGTGGTGTTGATCAATTTGCGATGATGCTCTATCTGCCGCCGGGGGGAAAGAACCGTGGTGGTCCTGCGGGCTTGGGCGTGATTCATGTCACATTACACATGGCGTTGCGAGAAGTTTTCGAGCATTTAACGATCGAAGCGGTATGCGAAAAAATCGAACTGGCTCATCAGAGTTTTTCACGCATTCGAGCTGCCTTGCGATTGCCGCGTGAGCCGAAGATCGGTGTGGCCGCGTTGAATCCGCATGGTGGTGAAGGGGGGCTCTTCGGAGATGAAGAGGATCGCATCATTGCGCCGGCGGTTCGTTGGGCTCAGCGACATGGTTGGCATGTTGAAGGCCCCTACCCTACCGATACGTTAATGTATCGTGCGGCGAACGGAGAGTTTGATGCGGTGGTGGCGATGTATCACGATCAAGGGCATATCGCATTGAAGTTGTTGGATATGTTCGAGGCGGTCAACATTACTCTTGGCTTACCCATTGTGCGAACGAGTGTGGCGCATGGGACAGCCTTTGATTTGGCGTGGACTGGGCGAGCGAAGTCGGGCGGTATGGTGCAGGCGGTCCTTACAGCGGCTCGATTGGTTCGACGGCTATGATATGGTTTCTATTTGCGGGAGCATCGATTCATGCCCTTTGAGTTTATCTGCCCACACTGCTTTGAGAAAAAGTGGGTCGACGATGCCTACGCTGGGCAACGAGGGCCATGTGCCAGTTGCGGTCGCATGATCACGCTGCCAAACAAGAGTGGCCAGTCGGGTAAAGGTCCCCTACCCTCCCCTCCAGATCCAGGCGAGACGCAGCTCAAGAAGCCGGCAGCTTGGAGGCGTCGCAAGCAGATGTGGGTTTCGGTTGCCATTGGCTCGGTGCTCTTCGGTATCTTGGCTGCGAGTATGATTTTTTTGCAGCCTGGTTTCGAATCGATGAAAAAGCAGCGTAAATTGGTCGGCTGTCGCAATAACGTTCAGAAAATCGCACTCGCCCTACAGGCCTATTGCGACAAGCATGGAACCTATCCTCCTCCGGTCATCAACGACGCTACTGGCAAACCGCTCTACAGTTGGCGGGTGTTGCTGTTGCCCTTTTTGGGGCACGCAGAGTTAGCCAAAGAATTTAATTATGCGGAGCCTTGGGATTCTGGTCAGAACATGGCGTTGGTGCGACGCATGCCCAGCGTGTTTGCGTCACCCGCAAGTCCTGATGCGCAGGGGATGGGCGAAACCACCTATATGTTGATCACAGGTAACGGAACGCTGTTTCCACCTACGGGTCCATTATCGAGTAAAGATGTGACAGACCCTGCCGACGAAACGTTGCTTGTTGTTGAGGTTCGCAATGGCGGGCAGAGTTGGAGCCAACCTGGCGACCTGGATGTGGTTACGTTGAAGTATCAAATCAATGCAACGGGTAAGAATACGATTGGTGGAAATCATAAAGGTGGCGCGGTCGTAGCGACTGTCGATGGGAAATCGGCGATCTTGCCCGAGCGTTTGGCGGGGTCAACATTTCGTGCATTGATTACGCCAGCGGGTGGTGAAATTCTCAACGACGGCGAGTGGATTCGTTAAAAAAGGGTTCCCAAGCCGAAGCGAGGGAACCCTTCATTTTTTATCAAGCGTAAGAGCTGGATTTCCGGCGAATCAGGAGGGCTGTTCGCGGTACTTTAGTACTGGGGTTTAGTACTGGGGTTTAGTACTGGGGTTTAGTACTTGCGTGGACGAACGCTGGCTTGAACGCGGCTTGGCAAACCTTGGATTCGCATGAAGCCTTCAGCATCATCTTGGTTGTAGCTTCCGCCACCTTCCATGGTTGCGATGTCCGCTTTGTAGAGGCTCTGTGGCGAGGTGCGTTTCGAGATGTTGATGTTACCCTTGTAGAGCTTTACGGTCACTTCACCCGTGACGACTTCATGGCTTTGGCGGATGAAGGCCATCAAGGCATCCATCTTCGCATGATACCAATAGCCGTAGTAAACCATTTCAGCGATCTCGGGGCTGAGTCGATCGCGCAAGTGAGTCAAGTCGCGATCGAGTGTAAGTTGTTCCAATTGTGCGGCAGCGTAATAGAGAATGGTCATACCTGGGGCTTCGTACACTCCCCTGCTCTTCATACCGACGAAGCGATTTTCAACCACATCGATTCGGCCCACGCCATTGCGACCGCCGATTGCATTTAACGTTTGCACGATATCGAGTGCGCCCAACTTCTTGCCATTGACGGAAACAGGCACACCCTTCTCGAATGCAATCACAACTTCTTCTTGTGCATCAGGAGCTTCTTGTGGGCTGACCGTCATACCAAAGTCAACCAGCTCAACACCACAGACATCGAGTTCTTCAAGTGAGCCAGCTTCGTAGCTGATGTGCAAGCAGTTTTCGTCGGAGGAGTAGGGCTTGCGAGTGGTGGCTTTGACGGGGATGTCATTCTGTTCGCAATATTCGATCATCGCGGTTCGGCCAGGAAAGCGGTCGCGAAATTCTTTGATGCGCCAAGGTGCGATCACTTTGATGCCAGGTTCAAGGGCTTCCGCTGCAAGTTGGAAGCGGCATTGGTCGTTACCTTTACCTGTGGCACCGTGAGCATAGGCTCGAGCCCCCACTTCACGTGCGACTTGCAAGCAGACTTTGGAGATCAGAGGGCGAGCGATCGAAGTGCCGAGCAAGTACATCCCTTCGTATTTGGCTTGCCAAGAGAGAACAGGAAATGCGAAATCGCGACAAAGTTCTTCGCGAGCGTCCACAATTCGAGACGAGGCCGCCCCGATCTTCTTCGCTTTGTCTAAAATAGCTTGGCGGTCTTCGCAAGGTTGGCCAAGATCCACATACACAGCGTGTACTTCGTAGCCTTTCTCCATCAACCAGCCCAGAATGACCGAAGTATCCAATCCACCGGAGTAGGCCAACACACAGGAAGTCATAACGTAATACCCGATTTGAAACTGCCAAAAATCTGCCTAAGACGCAACGGATGCAAATTGTGGGACAGAATGGCAAAATTGACAACCACAGATAGACAAGCACCGCTCGACAACCAACGCTACTCAATCACGGATTAAAGCTGAGATGAAACCCGAAAATGCCGCCGATTTTTCTCAACAAGTTGCCGCTTGGACCGCCGAAGCGACGTCTGGCGCCATCTCGTGGATCGAATTCGCTGAACGGGTCTTGGCGGCTCAGTTATCGAGCGAAGGAGGCGTCATGGCGGATCGGGATCGGCAGCGTCGTTGCCGTTTTCCCGAGGTAATTTTCGGGCAAAGTAAGACGGCGGAGCAAATCGAGACCGCCGCTCGCCGGCTCCTGTTGGATGCGGAAGAGATCCTGGTAACCCGTGTTGGGGCCGATATTGCCGCGGAGGTCGCAGCGGGTTTCGGGCATCATTTTTACCACCCCCGCGCCCGAACGCTGCGGTTGGCGACGCGTCCGATACAAAACGAACGAAATTTCACGTTTTCCCCCGAAAATAAAGCTTCCCCAGAGCTCGCCAAAGGCCCCTGGGAGCCCGTCGTAGGGGTCTTGGCCGCTGGGACGACGGACATAGCCATCGCAGAAGAAGCGGCCCAGACGTTGGCCTGGATGGGGTTCCAGAGTTTCCAGGTGATCGATTGTGGGGTGGCTGGCCCCTTCCGATTACTGGCTAAACTCGATTGGATCCGTCGTGCCGACGTCATCGTGGTTGTCGCCGGAATGGAAGGTGCCTTGGCGAGTGTCGCCGGTGGGTTGGTTTCCGTTCCGGTCATCGCCGTGCCAACCAGTATCGGCTACGGAGCCAATCTACAAGGGATCACCACGATGCTATCGATGCTCAGCAGTTGTGCGGCAGGAGTGACCACGGTCAATATCGATGGCGGTTTCAAAGGTGGATATGTCGCGGGCCTGATGTGTCAGCGAATGAAAGAGCGAGGTAGCTGATCGATGAATCAACACGTGACTCCGCCGACACAATCCGTAACAGAACTGCCATCGTTCCCGAAGCGCGAGGCCGCTGGCCACAAGGGAACCTACGGACATGCATTGCTCATCGGTGGTAGTCGTGGCATGAGCGGTGCAATTTCGTTGGCAGCTCAAGGAGCATTGAGAAGTGGTGTTGGCTTGGCAACGGTGGCAGTTCCTGATCGCTGCTTAGAAACCGTGGCACAATTTTGTCCTGTTTACATGGTGATTGCATTGCCTGACGATCAGGGCAAAATGGGCGAGGGATCGTGGGATGTGATTCAAGCCTGGCTCGGTCGCGCAGATGTGTTGGCACTTGGGCCAGGGATGGGACAAAGTGATTCTCTAGGGCGCTTGGTTTCACAGGTTTGGCGCGAAGCAACCTTGCCGGTGGTACTCGATGCCGATGGTTTAAACAACTTGGCAGCCGACCCAATGTGGAGTCGACTCCCCTCCCCTGCCCCGCGCGTATTGACGCCTCATCCCGGCGAAATGCAACGGCTGAGTGGTGTGGCGAGCGGTGATCGTGATGGGCAAAAAAACGCAGCGATCGATTTGGCTCGAAAGGCCCAAGCGACCATAGTGCTCAAAGGACATCGGACCTGGGTTACGGATGGCCGACGGCATTATGAGAACACGACCGGTAATCCGGCGATGGCCAGCGGCGGGAGTGGCGATGTGTTGACGGGAGTGATAACGGCCTTAATCGGTCAGGGATTAGACGCGTTTTCAGCTGCCGTATTGGGGGTGTATGTGCATGGGGCAGCCGGTGACATTTCCCACAAGGAATCAGGGGGCGAATCGGTACTGGCGACGGACCTGATTGCCGCTTTACCCAGTGCTTTTGGACAATATCGGGCCCAGTTGGGATCGGCAGGTTGAATTGCCGTCCCCAGAATCTGGAAGTCGGCATATAATGTAAGGCGACGAGTGTATTTCGCATCCAGACCATCCGACGTCGTAGTGATCCAAGACAGGGCCGAACATTGAGTGCACACGAACACGAGAAGCGATTGCTGCGTGATATGCAGAGCTTACCGTCGTCGTGTACGCAAGGCGCTTTGGCGATCGGTAATTTCGATGGCGTTCATTGTGGTCATGCCCAATTGATCGAACGCTTAGTCGAATCGGCTCGACGAGTGCATGGGCCAGCGGTGGTATTAACGTTTGATCCAGCCCCGCTGTCGTTGTTGCGGCCTGATATCACACCACCGAAACTTACAACGCTGCCACGCCGTACCGATTTATTGCGGCGATTGGGCGTCGATTGGGTCATTGCTTATCCAACTCAGCTCTCGACGCTACAGTTGAGTCCTGAAGATTTTTTTCAATCGATTGTTGTCGCTGGCTTAAAGGCCAAATCGATTGTCGAAGGTGCGAATTTTTTCTTCGGCAAAGATCGGAAAGGGAATGTCGAAACATTGCGGTCGTTAGTCGTCTCTCATCAGATGACATTGGATGTTGTCGAGATGACGCAGACGGAATCCCAAATTGTTTCGAGCAGTCGCATTCGCGAGCTATTGCAGCGGGGTGATGTTGCGGGGGCAAATCGTTGCCTGACCGCTCCATATTCCATCGAAGGTCAAGTAGTCGTTGGCTCGCAGCGGGGACGTGACCTCGGATTTCCAACGGCCAATTTAGCCGAGATCGAGACCTTGGTTCCAGGGAGCGGAGTTTATGCGGCAGTCGCGGACGTGGCGGGGCAGCTTTATCCAGCGGCCGTCCATATCGGTCCCAATCCAACCTATGGCGAAAATCAACTGAAAGTGGAGGCTCATATCATCGGCTATCGTGGTGATTTGTACGGTACCACGCTACGAGTGGAGTTCCGTGAGCGAATCCGGGACGTCCGTCGTTTTGGGAGTGTGGATGAGCTGAGGGAGCAATTGCAACGAGATATTGCTCGGGCAGCTCAGTTGGCTGCGATGTGATCAAAATTTCGTGTGATCGAAATTGGCTCATGAGCACTGGGTAGAGCTGGACAAAATGTGGTTTAACCCGTAGCCATTGCGTTAGCGGAGGCTGCGGTGGACTAGAGGGCAAGCTCAATTTCGCCAATACGTTGTCCAAAAAGATGTGCAGGATAAAAATGGGTAGCCCCCCTCCCCTGCCCCGTTGGTGCTGGTGATCGTGCGGTATTGAAGGTACTATGGATAGGGCAAAAGAGAAGAATGTGTCGGAATTGAGTCGGGTTGGGCTTGGTATTTAGAGTCATTTTTTAGCGGAATGTGATGGTACCCATGAGCGTTGACTGGGATCGTTTGGCGGAGAGAATCGCCGGATTTCAGAATTTTGTTTTGACCAGTCATATTCGCCCGGATTGCGATGCCTTGGGAAGCGAATTGGGGATGGCGGGTATCTTGCGCCAAATGGGCAAGAACGTGGTCATTATCAACGGACATCCGACTCCACCTGGTCTCGCCTTTCTCGATCCACATGAGTCGATACAAATCTTGGGTGAGCATGTCCGCAGCGACGAATTGAAACCGGAATGTATCATCATCTTGGATACCAGTGCATGGGCGCAGCTTGGGCCGATGGCGGACGTGTTGCGACGCAGCAAAGGTGCCAAGCTAGTTATCGATCATCATGTCGGTGAAGATGATCTCGGTGCTGAGTTCTTTAAGGACACAAGCTCGGAAGCCACAGGCTCTTTGGTGACTCGCTTTGCTCAACATCTCAAGGTGCCCATCACCAAGCCGATGGCAACAGCGTTGTATGCAGCGGTAGCAACCGACACCGGTTGGTTCCGATTTGCTTCGAC
Organism: Pirellulaceae bacterium; assembly: GCA_044371785.1. Classification (GTDB taxonomy): domain Bacteria; phylum Planctomycetota; class Planctomycetia; order Pirellulales; family Pirellulaceae; genus JAFLCP01. The sequence continues at coordinate 7,380 of JBILTA010000238.1, forward strand.
CACTTCAGATACATATCGCGTGATTGCGGACTTAGTTGAAGCGGGTGCAAGTCCGAGTGCGATTTATGGTGACCTGTATGAACGCGATACATTAGGTCGAGTTCGTTTGCGTGGTCGCATCTTGTCGCGCACGGAATCTGAACTCGATGGTACATTGATGCATACTTATGTGCTCAAAGAAGATTTTGGTGAGACGGGTGCGTTGCCATCGGACACGGAAGATGCGATCAATCTGACGTTGGCCATTTCAGGCACGAAAGTAGCGTTAATCTTCATCGAACAATTGAAAGGTGGATTCAAAATCAGTTTCCGCAGCCGATGTCATGTCGACTGCAATCAGTTGGCTCGAAGTTTTGGTGGTGGTGGCCATCGGGCGGCCGCAGGTG
>JBILTA010000239.1:0-7760 GCA_044371785.1 Pirellulaceae bacterium
ATAATCAGACGCTCGCCGCAACGCAAACGTAGCTGACCATGCATTGCGTAGGAAGGGACTGAAGTCCGCTTCCTACGCGGTCCAACGAGATTGGGACGTGAGACAAGAAGGAGAAGTTTTGGGCAGAATTGCTCTCCTGCTCTACCATCTCGCGCAAACGTAGCTGACCATGCATTGCGTAGGAAGGGACTGAAGTCCGCTTCCTACGCGGTCCAACGAGATTGGGACATGAGACAAGAGGGAGAGATTTTGGGAAGAATTGCTCTCCTGCTCTACCATCTCGCGCAAACTTAGCTGACCATGCATTGCGTAGGAAGGGACTGAAGTCCGCTTCCTACGCGGACCAACGAGATTGGGACATGAGACATGAAGGAGAGATTTTGGGAAGAATTGCTCTCCTGCTCTCCTGCTCTCCTGCTCTCAACTCTACTATCTCGCGCAGCGCTGTTTTAGTTCGGCGATGCGTTTCTTCAGTTCATCACAGGATAAAGTATTCCAGACCGCAGATGCTTCCAGATGAGCTCGACGCGCCGTGAGGATGCCAAACTGAAGTAAGTCGAAATGATGGATCGAATGCGCGTCGGAGTTGATAACCAACGGGATGCCGCGCGCAGCTGCCATTTGACAATGGACATCATGTAAATCCAAACGCGATGGATTGCTGTTGAGTTCCAATAATTTGCCATGCTCCTGAGCTGCTTGCATCACGGCATTAAGGTCGACTTCGTAAGGTGGTCGCCGCCCGAGCAACCGACCTGTCGGATGAGCCACACAACATACCGATGGATGACGAATGGCACCCAAGATTCGATCGGTGATCTGATCGCGTGGTTGCTGCTGCCCGAAGTGCACGCTCGCTAATACCCAATCCGCTTCAGCCAATACATCGTCAGGAAGATCCATGCCACCTTTTTCCAAGATGTCACACTCGATCCCTTTGAAGATCCAGAAACGCCCTTCGAGTTTTTCGTTCAGCCGATCGATCTCTTGCCACTGAGCGCGCAGGCGTGTTCCATCTAAGCCTCGGGCCACCGAAACGCGTTGTGAATGATCGGTAATGGCAATATATTCCCAGCCACGAGCTTGAGCGGCAGCAACCATTTCTTCCAAGGTGTTCTCGCCATCTGTCGCCGTTGTGTGCATATGCAAATCACCACGCAAGTTGGCGTAGGTGATTAGCTCGGGAAGTCTCCCCTGCTCTGCCATTTCAAACTCACCACGGCTCTCACGCATCTCGGGTGGAATCCATGGCAACTTGACGGCTGCATAGACCGATTCTTCGGTTGTACCGGCGATCGGATGATCTAAGTCCTCTTCACGGTAAACGCCATACTCATTAATTCGCAGCCCAAGCTTCTTGGCTCGACCACGTATCTCCACATTATGTTCTTTCGAACCGGTGAAATACTGAAGCGCTGCACCAAACGATTCGGCTGGAACCACGCGCATATCGACTTGAAAACCGCCGGCGACTCGGATCGACATTTTCGTATCGCCGCGGGCGATGACTTCCTGCAGTCGAGGAAACGCAGCGAATCGATCCATCGCTTCATCCGGATGCGCAGATACAATCACAATGTCGAGATCTCCGACTGTTTCTTTGCCGCGTCGAAAACTACCGGCAAATTCAAGCTGCTGGATAGAGTCCACCTCGCGCAAATGTTTTCGCAATGACTCAACCAAATAAGAGGCTTCATCGAGTAACATCCGTGCCGAAGCCGATTCGACCAAATCCAATGATTTCAAAATCGTTTCTTCGGTTTTGGCGGCAAAACCTTTTAGCTCACGTACTTTATGTTGCTCACAAGCGGTTCGTAGTTCTTGAATGCTGGATATGCCCAGCGACTCATAAAGAGCCTTGGCCTTCTTCGCACCCAGACCAGGGACCCGCATGATTTGCAACAAGCCCGCTGGTACTTCTTTCCGCAATTCTTCGAGCTGTGGGATTTTGCCTGTCTCCAAGAGCACTTTGCATTTTTCCGAGATCGCGTCTCCAATGCCGGGCAAGTCGGTTAAATTGCGATTAGGGTCGGCAATTATCGATGCAACCGATTCCGTTAAGTCACGAATCGATTTGGCCCCATTGCGATATGCGCGAACACGAAAGGTGCTTTCGCCACGGATCTCCAAGAGCTCAGCCATTTCGTCGAAATGACTTGCAATCCACTCGTTATCCATTCTCAACACCTTTGCATTTTCGCAGTGCTACCAACGATCTAAAGCAGGTTCGAGTTAGGAACCGGCGTTCAATTCGACCACATCTTTATCTTCCGGTTGGTAATCGGGCTTAACCGGTGTGCCAGCATGCAGGGACTTGCCCCACACACGTGCACCTTTCAGTGAAGCGGCCATCTCATGATGCACCTGTTCGGCAACTTCTACCAATGTCTCGCCCCGTTTAATCGTAAAAGGCTTCGACATGTCGGGCTCTTTTTGTTTAGGATGTTTCGTGTAAACCCGCACCACATCTAATTTTTCAAAGGTCCAGCGGCGTAAGTCATCAAGTCCTAATCCATTCTCCGCGCTCACTTCCAAGCATGGATAATTGAGTGGCAAGAATTCGCGAATAGCGGCCAGTCGATCTTGCGCATCAGGCACATCGCATTTGTTGTAGACCACCAACGTGGCCGTGTAACTTACGCCGATATCTTCTTCATCCAAAGCGGTATCGAGGCCGAGCTTGGTTTTTCCTTCATTGAACTTTTCTAATACCGCTTGAGTATCTTCGATGACGGTGTCGCTTGCTGCATCAATGACCAGCCAAACGATATCGGCACCGCGCACCAAATTGAGCGTACCGAGATCAAAGAAATCTGCCGTGATCGGGGCGAGATCAATCACTTGAATGGGGACATCTTCAAACAGCATCATTCCCGGTTGCGGCGATTGTGTCGTAAAGGGATAGGGAGCCACTTCTGGTGTGGCGCGAGTGAGCGCCTTTAGCAAGGCGCTTTTACCGGCATTCGGTGCCCCAATCAATAAGACACGCCCTGCGCCCTGATGTGGGATCTTGTTGGCTTTGACTGGTGCAGAAGCTTTCTTTTGAACATCCGCTTTGAGCTTGGCGATCTTGGCTTTAAGATCAGCCTGCATCTTGTCGGTTCCCTTATGTTTGGGAATCTCGCGCAGCATGACTTGTAGCCATTGCAATTCTTCTTCTGGCGTTTGGGCTTGTCGGAAAGCGGCTTCCGCTTTGTGATATTGGGGAGTTAGGTTAGCAGCCATTTCGAATCTTTCTCAATTAACGCAACTTGTTACTTTGCAGGCGGCGTTACTCGTTCAAAGTCAAAGCGAATCTCGTCAATTTTCCCTTCTTTCCCTTTCATGGCCACATAGATTGCCAGTCGATTTTGGTCAGGGGCAAAAGTGATTCCTTCAAAGTAATATCCTTTGTCATCTTTTTCGATCCAAGGAAACTCCACGAATTTTTCCTTTTCCTCCCAAGCGACCATGTCCGGTGAAAAGTGTTTTACCTTCAAGGAGATAACACCTTCTTTTTCACTCAATGTCATCAGTTCCAACATTTGCAGTTTGCCCTCCTGCACAAAGCGGAACATCCCCATCATGACGCCCGCTTGGGGTTCGCTCCAAATTTCTTCTACCTCACCACCCATACCTTTACCACGCCAAGTCCCCGCCAACCATTTCATGTCGTCGATGGTGGCCGGTGTTGGTTTGGTTGTGCCCAGTTTGCGAATATGTTCTGTCAGCGGATCGCTTGCGACAAGTGTCATCGACGAGCAGAAGAAAAGAATCGTAAAGGCCGATTGAACCCAACGAACATGGATGGACATAAAAACGATGACCTCAAGAACTGCGGCAAGGTATAAGGACTGCGTGATAAAGATCAAGTCGATTCGACTCGATTGAAATCCAAATGAACGCGTATTCCTTCACGCATGCTGCGCTGTGCACCCTCTAGAGTATTGAGCGCACGATAGGCATCTTCCAGATCGCCTACTTTTCTGAGCAAGCTGGTTACTGCTCGATGAAACTGTGTGAGCAATTGTTGGCCGACAGGGAGTTCACTGTCCAGTGATTCCTGATGTCTTCCCGCTTCGTCAAACCAGACCAGGCCACTCGGTAGATCGACAAACGCAAGACCTTTTTCACAGCAGACTTGCACTGCGGCGGGCGGTCTAAACGCGATCGCTTCATGCCACGATGATGGAATGTAGGCTCCACAACTGATTTGGGCCAACGTGCGGCGGCGATTATCGTCTCCCTGGGAAAAATCCAAGCTGATGATTTGATAATCTGCAGTGAAGCTGTCGTGGATACTCGGATGCCATACCGCCTGAACCCAATTCGGATCATGACCCACGATATAGCGGCACCAATCGATCAATTCGATCAATTCGCGAGCCGACCTTGCATTAAGCGAACGAGCAGAACGAGAATGGTCGCCCGTCTCGGCAGGTAAACGTCGATGGCAAAACAGTAAACGAGGGTGGCCAAGACGAGTGGCAATAAGCTCTTTGAGACGCAACGTAGCTGGTGCGAAACGCCGCGGAAACTCAGACATAAAGGCAATGCCCGCCTGGTCGACACGGCGTTTTAATTCCGCTGCCGCAGCTGGTTCAAAGTCGATTTCAGAGCTGCAATAAACGGCTTTACCCGCTTCGCAGGCAGCGTGCAGTGGCAGGAGTCCATACCAATCGGCTTCCAGCATCATGATGGCATCGACATCTTCGCGTTCGACTAGTTCGCGATAGCCATCTACACGATCGGCACGAAGATCCCGTGCGACTTGGTCTGCAAACAGTGAAACTGAACTGTAGACGGCGCGTACTTCAAAGCGATCCTGCATCAATCGCAGCGCTGGCAAATGGCGAGTTTGCCAATCTTTGCCCAATCCGATCAGCCCAAGGCGGAGCTTCATATTCCCCGGCATCTTCAATAAGTGGGTAAAAGTGGCTATTTGGAAGGGTTACTAACGACTTTTCCACAACCGATCCAAAATAATCTCAATTTTTAGGGCAAATGTTGGTCTTGGCTAAATGGGGTGTTTAGGCAGTTTCCGCTTTCGCCGTATCTGTAGTGTAACCGTTATTGGTAACTCCGTACCAGTCCATAATTTACAAGACGCCTCCCGCTGTACACTTTCCACCATTGGATATGGCTCAGATGATTGTGCCACTAACGGGCGTAATAACGTCAAGATGTGGGGGTTTGGGTTGTTTGGGTGGTGTGTCTGGCTATCCTTCAAGCGGGTGGGGGCGATTGTTCACCTCTGCCTAACCCCTAGAATGCCCCACGTTTTCCACGTTATTTCCCGGTTTTTCCAGGAGGATCAGATGGGTTCATGGGTTTTAGCTGTGATGGTGGCTGTATCAGGAAATGGCGGCGATAAAGAATCGTCTTATACCAAAGCTTACCATCGAGCGCAGGAAGAAAATAAACCTTTGGTCGTGCTCGTCGGAGCCGATTGGTGTCATGCTTGCCAGATTATGAAGGCAGACACAATCGATCCAATGAAAAAAGAAGGACTGCTTGAAGATGTTGTCTTCACGCATGTCGACCGTGATGCAGATCCAGAGTTAGCTGAGAAGCTAATGGGTAGTGCCACAACGTTGCCGCAGTTGGTGGTCTACACCAAAGGTGATTCGGGCTGGAAAAGGACAGCTGTCGGTGGAGTTCAAAGTCGAGGTCGTGTTCGCGATGTGATTCGCAAAGCGCTCGAAACTCTTCCATTACCTAGAAAATAGGGCTAAAGGACGGAGCCTTGCTGCTCACACGCTACAGGAGCCTCGAAAATAAGGGCTATCGCTCCTTGTCAGTTAAGGGGGTAGAGTGTTAGAAATGTTTCTGAAACGTAGTGGAAAGGCGTCGCTGCGTTCGCAAGAAACGACCTTGTTTATACGGGATTTGTTATGGGCTTGCCTGCTGGTTTCGAGCATATCGTTCGCGAAAACGAACCTCTTGCACCCTACACTTGGTTGCAACTTGGGGGGACGTGTCGATATTTTGCCGAACCCACCACAGAAGAAGAACTCAAGGGGCTCGTCGTCGCTTGTCATCAAGAGTCGATACCCGTTCGTGTTCTAGGCGGCGGTTCCAATATCCTGATTCGCGACGAAGGCTTCAACGGATTGGTGCTTTCGCTTGCTGCTTCTGCTTTTGGTCGTCTCGATTTCCAACACAACATCTTGCGTGCTGGTGGCGGAGCCAAATTGGCACATGTCGTTTCGGCCGCCGTAGGAGAAGGTCTGGCGGGCCTGGAACACCTGGTCGGTATTCCCGGTACCTTGGGGGGAGCTTTACACGGAAATGCTAGCACCCTTGATGGCGATATTGGGCAACGCGTTCAAAAAGCTCGGCTACTCACACGAACTGGCGAAATCGTTGAATACATCGGTTCCCAACTCCAATTCTCGCATCATCAAAGCAGCCTCGATGAATTGGTCATTTTACAGGCAGAACTCAGATTAGAAAAAGCTGCGGATCCTATCGCCCTAACCAAACGGATGCAAAAGCTCTGGATTGTCAAGCGAGCGATGCAGCCGACCTTAGGGACTCCAACCATCATTCCGTTTATCGATCCTCCAGGACACAATGCGGCTACCTTAATCGAAGAGGCTGGGCTCGCAGGCTATCGTGAAGGCTTGGTACAAATCAATTCGACTCATCCCAATTTCTTGGTGATCTCGTCCGGTGCAACCGCTTCTCAAGTGATAGCATTGCTTGAAAAGATTCGCAGCACGGTGGCCTCCAAGAAAGGAGTGGAATTGCAATTGCACCTAAGGATTTGGTAAACCTACCATCTTCATGGTTCGCTCAAATTCCAGGGATGGAGTGCTTCAGTGGCCGAAAAGGGTTCGAAGGCAAGTAAGGACGTTCCGGAAATCGATTGGCTGGGAAGGCTCTATCTCGGCTTCCAATTGATTCCGCGCGGAGCCCTGTTGAGCATCGTGGGACCATTGGTACTCGCGATCTTTGGCTATTTTGGCTGGCGCTATTGGGGAGCCGAACGTCTCGATCGAGCACTCTATTCTCTCTCTGCCGAACGCTTGGATGTTACTGCTCAGCCCGATTGGATTCCAGGTAACGTCAAAGAAGAAGTGCTCAGTAGTGGTGCACTTGCCGATGTCTCATTGTTGGATCGTCAAGCGACTTCATCCATTGCAAGGGCCTTCGACTCCCATCCATGGGTACAGGAAACGGTGCTAGTAGAAAAAGCGGCCGGAGGGCATGTTCGAGTTCGTTTAACGTATCGCAAGCCACTTGCCTTGGTATTTTGCCAACCGACAACCGAAACCGATCAAAATGAACCGCTCAAATCGAAAGCGGGTTTCTACGCGGTCGACGAAAATGGAATGGTGCTGCCTAGCGATGGTTTTGTGGTCAAAAGCGAGAAAGATTACTTTCTGGTTTTCACCGAAGGAGCAAAGCCACCCTCGATCGCAGGTGCTGCTTTTGGTGATCCAAAAATCACACAAGCCTTATTGTTGTGCAAACTTCTTGAGCCTGTTCGACAAACGTGGGCCTTGCGCAGCATTCATGTGCAAGCAGATCCAACGCCTTCCAGTGCGCAGCCGTGGATACTCGGCATTGTGACCTTTAACAAACAACAAATCGTGTGGGGGCATGCTCCTGGCCTAGAAATCTCCGGCGAAGCCCCTGTCCCCAAGAAGATCGAAAAGCTGAAAGGCTATTTTCAATCACAGGCTTCAGCCCTGCCCGCTCCAACGGTCATTGATTTGCGTTTTGCCAATCGAGATGCCTCAGTCCGCTGATAATTATCTCTTCAGGTCCGAGCC
>JBILTA010000240.1:0-7736 GCA_044371785.1 Pirellulaceae bacterium
TTCCCAACACAACCGAAACACCTGGTTGATCGGATTTCGCTAATTAGGGGACGATTAAAATGCCGCGATTGAACTCTCTTTGTATGATTGGGTTCATGTCAGCCTACTGGGCATTTCCCGTTTATGGTCAAAACGCCTCGGTTGAATCTTCGACTCCCCTTAGTGGAAGGCGTCCTGTCCCCAACCAGTCATCGTCGGCAACGGTTTTGCCAACACATTCGTCCATTCCTTCCGCCGCCGCAGGTACTGTCTCAGCTTCCACGGGTTCGCGTCCGAAAACTTCGTACTCCGTGCCAATAGCCAACATGAGAACGACGGATCGAGCTGGGTCCACTGGGCGTATTGCGAGCTCAAAGACCAACTGGCTTCCTCCGCTCCCTGTCCATACACAGCCAGCACCAGCCATAAATCCATCGCTTCCTCGATATGACACGCGCGTGGCGAACAACCAGCGTTTCAAACCAACCGCAGATGGCGGATCGGCTGTCGTTCAATCCTCGTTTTACGCACCACAACCTCCATCGATTCCATCATTTCCTGGAGGCACTTATCCACCAGGCTCGACAGCCCCACCTGCAACATCTTCAGCCCAACCAAATACTTTTCCACCGGGCAGTGGTTTACCAACGTTTGGTGGTAGTGGCAGTAGCTTTAGTGACTCATCACCGAGTGGGCCACCTGGAGTATCGAGCCCACCGCAGCCCTTGATTCCCGGTGGTGGTGTTGGTGGAGGAACAAGCACTTTACCAAGTGCACCTCCGACCTCGGGCATTCGTTCCGCCACTCCGCCAGCTGCCTCTTATCCGATGCCCGGAATTGCAGGGCAGGGGACTGCGGGAAGCCCTGGGGTAGTGAATCCCAGTGCGCCGCGACCTGCGGGTAGCCTACCTGCGGGCGGAGGTACAATGCCAGGAGCACTGCCACTGACGAACATGGCCAATCCAAACTATGGGATGAGTGGTGGTGTGGCTGCTCCGTCGAGCAAACCTCGTTATGCAACAGGCGAACCCTTTGTAACTGGCCCGCCGCCGCAGATTGAGATGCCATATACTCACGCAACGTTAGCCAACAATTCTTGTTTACCGGGCTGGTTTCAACAATCAAGCACACCGGTTGCGACGACCCCAACCGCCCCACTGAATAACACAAGCCTGAACAACGCAACAATAAACAACACAACCAGTGGAGTTTATCCTGCAAACACTTATCCGACGAATCCAAACAGGGCGAATCCAACGACTGCCAATCCCAATGGGTACCCTGGAGTGCCTGGTTACATTGTGCCACCGACGGTAACTCAGAATATGGCACCGCAAATGTTTTCACCGAACAACAATGGCTATACTCCACTGGTAAACTGGGGGACGGAAAGCAACAACGTCACCATTGGCCGTGGAATGTTCGGCGGTCCAACCGTTTATGTTAACAACGAGCCAGTGCGAAACTTCTTCCGTTACGTTTTCCATTGATGAATGGCCTTTACACTTGAGCCCGAAGGGCTGAAACACTAGTCAAACACGATCTTTGATCATATTCCACTTCATGTTTTTTCAACATAGCGACGTACTCATCTTCAAATGTTTGTGTCTTATGGTGCTCCATCTGTCTTTCAATATATGAGACTACGGCATCTTTGGCTGAGACACTGACCGAAAATGCTCGATATCCATCCTGCCATCCGAACTTACGAATCAAGCCACTAGTGTTGTTGATATGCTTGCTGGTATTAGCCTTGAGTTGCCCAACAAAGTCGGAAACAGCGATTCTGGCGGGAATCCGAACAAGTAAATGAGCATGATCGTAGAAGCCACCGATCTTTATAGCAAAACCGCTCAATTCCTTTGCAGCACCAGCAATGTACGCAAACACATTCTCTCGAAAACTATCTGTTAGCCATCGCTGACGGTTCTTAGTACTGAAAATAATATGGTAGAGCAGTTGTTGATGAGTACTCATTCCGATTCTCCGAACTCTCTTATCCAATGCGTTCTGGCTTAAACACTTTCTTTGGTCAGTTATAAAACTTTAAAGAACATTGTATCGGCCTTCCAGGCCTGAGTATCTTCGCACACGCCACCGGGGCCTACGAAGCCGGCATAGGTTATGCCAGGCCTCCTGGCTTACATCCTCTCGACAGCAACATTACCTGCCAAGGATAGCAGCCTTAAGTCGCTGTAGAAAACGAACAATCCGCCCGATCGCTACAACCGTCACCCAAGACTGTTTTGTCTCTTGGTTGCGATATCCACCACAGCCAGATTCCAACTAGCGTATCCTACGCTTGGAAAGGCCTCGTTTCTTTCCAGTATCTTGCTGATAGTCCATCATGTCGCAACCTCTACCCGCTACGGATTCGCAGTCATCGAATGCCCGAGCGTGGCAGGCAGATTCCTTTGGGCATGGACTGCTGGCTCTACTGATTTCCAATGTCCTACAACGTGGACTGGGACTTGCCCGCAATCTTCTCTTTTGCTGGCTGATGCTTGACACCGAACTCGGCGTCTGGTCGCTCATCCAAACCTTTGTGTTCTTGGCAGCTCCTCTCGCCGTGCTCGGCCTTCCCGGCTCTTACGCACGATATATCGAACATTATCGGCAACAAGGCCAACTCGTTCGCTTCCTCATCCAAACAGGAACCATCAGTGCCCTGGGGACCCTATTGGTGGTCGCCGCGCTTTTAGCAGCCCCGCGTTTCTTCTCATTATGGATCACTGGCTCCGAACAATCTTTCGCCAGCATGCTCTCGATTTGCTTTTGTCTTGTCGCCATCATCGCATTCATTTCGCTCGCCGAAGTTGCTGGCGGCTTACGCCAAATTCGACTCGTATCGAAAATGCACTTTGTGAATAGCCTCGCTTTCACCTTTGTTGGGCTAGCTGTACTTTCGTTTTCGCCTTCATGGCAAGCTCTAGTTATCTCTTTCGGTATCGCCCATTTCATCGGCTGCCTTCCGATGTTTACTCTCTGCCGTCGCCTCGCCTCGCCAGAAAGGCCAGTCGAAACTTCTTACTCTGCATCTGGTCCTACATCGCAAGCCACCTCCACCACGTCGACTCACGCCTGGTTAATATGGAGCCGCTTGTTGCGATATGCGGCCTCGATCTGGTTGATGAACCTCTTGATCAACCTGTTTGATGTACTGGATCGCTATATGTTGCTCTATTGGATCGACGCCAGTACCGAATACAGTCAAGCTCTATTGGGCCAATATCATGCAGCCCGAATCTTCCCTTTGCTTCTGCTAAGCCTCGGGTCCATGCTCTCCCATATGTTGCTTCCCTACATCACTGCAGACTGGGAAGCGGGGCACAAAGATCAAGCTGGCACGAGAGTGACCGATAGCCTTAAACTTTGTTCGCTAGTTCTGTGGATTGCCTCGCTCGCGTTCATGATTCCAGCTCCGTGGATTTTCGACATCGGCCTCCAACAGCGGTACCAACTCGGCTTAGAAGTGCAGCCCGCTTGCTTGCTCATCACGATTTGGGGTTCGCTGTTTTTGATCGCCCAAAACTATTTACTGTGTGCCGAACGAGGCAGAATCGTGGTCCTCATATGCGCTCTCGGCTTAACTTTTAACGCCATACTCAATATGTTGTTCATCCCCACGCTCGAACTTCAAGGTGCTGTTACGGCAACTTGGTTAGCCAATGGTCTCTTGCTCACCATGGTTTTGCTCGCCATCCGCAGCGCGGGCTGCAAACTGGACAGAACTCTTTGGCTCTTGCTGTTCGCACCCGCATCGCTTATCGCTGGGGTAGAGCTCTCCGCGCTTACCCTCTCCGTGATGCTAGTGCTCGCAGCACGCACGGATTGGCTAATTAGTTCAGCCGATCGACTGCGTGTCGACGAGCTCTTAAAAAAGTACCAGCGGTTTATTCCACCGCGAATCCGTCGCTACGGAATTTTTATTCCAACAGTCCAAAGCGGAGCCCGCTAGTTCTGTATTCGGCGCACAAAAAAACCATCGTTCTGCTTAGCAAACAGAACGATGGTTCAAAATCTTCAACGCGGACGGTAGTTCTACACCATCGATGCGGCACGACCTTGGCGACGACGATCGCTTTCTTTCAGCGAGATCTTACGCAAACGAATCGTCTGCGGGGTAATCTCCACCAATTCATCTTCTTCGATGTATTCCAGGGCAGCTTCCAGAAACAGCGTTCGCGGTGGCTTGAGAATTACGTTTTCATCGCTACCGGAAGCTCGCATGTTGGTAAGTTTCTTTTCGCGGCAGGGGTTTACAGTGAGATCATTGTCGCGAGCATTTTCGCCCACGATCATCCCTTCATAAATTTCTTGTCCCGGAGCCACAAACAACTCGCTGCGATCTTGCAAGCCGAACAACGCAAACGGAACTGCCTTGCCGGTTACCATCGATACCAATACGCCGTTGGATCGCTGCGGTAGATCAGCTTCCATCGGACGATACTCCGAGAAACGGTGGTTGATGATCGCTGTACCTTGAGTCGCATTGAGCATACGTGTTCGCAGACCGATCAGTCCACGAGCGGGAACGCTGAAGCGGAGCATGGTGTAATCACCACGTGGTGTCATTTCATCGAGCATACCGCGACGATTGCCCACCATTTCCATCACTGGACCAACTTTGTCCGTCGGCACTTCTACGGTCAAAGATTCAAATGGTTCGCAGGTCACACCATTGATCTCTTTGAGAACCACTCGAGGCTTGCCGACAGAAAGCTCAAAGCCTTCGCGTCGCATGGTTTCAATCAGAACCGCCAAGTGCAAAACACCACGTCCACTAACGGCATACGCATCTGCGTTTTCCATCGGTCGCATACGCAGAGCGACGTTGCGTTCGAGTTCTTTCTCTAAACGGCCTCGCAATTGGCGGGTGGTAACATACTTACCTTCACGTCCAGCGAACGGTGAACTGTTAATGCTGAAGATCATTTCCAGCGTCGGCTCGTCGACCTTCAAACGCGGCAATGGATCTGGGAATCCGCGTTGGCAAATCGTGTCGCCGATTTCAACGTTGTCCATGCCAACGATGGCAGTCACGTCACCCGCAGTCGCCTCTTCCACTTCAACGCGACCAAGATTGTCAAACGTGAAGAGATTGACGACACTAGCTGGTACGACCGAGTTTTCTTTAACAAGATCAATTTGTTGATTCTTTTTGATGGAACCAGCTTGCACTCGTCCCACTGCGATTCGCCCCACATATTCAGACCAATCCAAGTTGGTAACCAACATGCGGAAAGGCTTATTCTCTTCCACTTCAGGCCCTGGAATTTTTTCCAAGACCATATCCAGTAGCGGTTGCATGGAGGTTCCGCGAACCTTCGGATCCAACGTGGCAAAGCCTTCTTTGGCCGATGCGAAGACGTAGGAAAAATCTTCCAAGAAATGTTCGCCACCCAAATCCACCAGCAAAGTGAGAGCTTCGTCTAGAACTTCCATCGCGCGAGCATCAGGGCGATCGATCTTGTTGATCACCACAATCGGGCGCACACCCACTTCGAGAGCCTTGGATAAAACAAAACGTGTTTGCGGCATCGGACCTTCGGCGGCATCCATCAACACCAAGCAACCATCCGCCATTCGCACGACACGCTCCACTTCGCCACCGAAGTCGGCGTGACCGGGGGTGTCGATCAAGTTGATCTTCACACCTTTGTACGGCAACGCAATGTTCTTAGCCAAAATGGTAATGCCGCGTTCTTTTTCCAAGTCGTTGCTGTCGAGAATACGCTCCCCTTGCAACTGTGAATCGCGAAATTGTCCGCTCTGACGAAGCAGACAATCGACCAAGGTCGTTTTTCCATGGTCAACGTGAGCGATAATCACAATGTTTCGAATGTCATCTCGACGCATAAAGTTCTCGTTAATTTTCCGTTCTGGTAGGTTTGATTGGCAACTTCCGCCTCACCTAATACGTTCGGTGATAGTCGCAAATCACTTTTTTCGTTCATCACCTATTTCGTAGGTGTCACTTTCGCAGCTGGCCGATTCGCTGTCCCTTTTCTTCCGGTCAACGAATCTCCCAACTGTTCCCGCATAGGGTCTGCGGCTGTCGTGAGGCGGCTCACAATATCGGGATGATCTGCGGCAACATCCTTGGTTTCGCCAATATCATCCGCCAAGTTAAACAGCGCCAAGGCCGTTTTATCCTCGCGATACGGGGCTGGTCGCCCCGGTTCTGTGACTTGCCCATTCAACGTTCGATAGGTGTGTGGAAAATGCAGCTTCCAGGTCCCTTGTCGAACCGCCTGCAGTTCCGCACCCCAATAGTAACAATACGTTCGAGGCTCGTCCCAATCGTTTGCTGTACCCATCATCAGCGAAGTGATATTCTCACCATCGATCGGTTTTTCGGGGAGGGGGCAATTTGCCAGATGGGCAATTGTAGGCAAAATATCGATGGTTGCTGTCAATGCCGAGCATTCTCGACCAGCTGGTATCTTGCCCGGCCACCTGACAATACAGGGGACCCGTACTCCACCTTCCCAAGATGTCCCTTTTCCCTCTCGCAACGGCCCAGCAGAACCTGCATGTGGACCGTAGGAGAGCCAGGGACCGTTGTCCGAAGTGAAAATCACGACGGTATTATCGTCCAGACCATGCTTCTTTAATCGCTCCAAAATGGTTCCCACGCTCCAATCGATTTCAGCGATAACATCCGCATACAATCCTTTTCCCGTTTTCCCTTCGAAAGCTGCGGATACAAATATCGGAACGTGCGGCATCGCATGCGGTACATACAAGAAGAACGGCTTGTCCACATTTCGATCGATAAAATCCACCGCTCGCTCGGTATACCAGCGCGTTAACTGCTTCTGGTCTGCAGGGGTTATGGGCTTTTTCTTGACCGATGTTCCCTCGATCAGAGGAAGGTCAGGATAGGATTTTGAAGTGGGATGAAAGGGCCACATATCATTGGAGTAAGGCAAGCCAAGGTATTCATCAAACCCTTGCGCTGCGGGCAAGGTGGTTTCATCATCCCCTAAGTGCCATTTTCCAAAGATGGCCGTTGAATATCCAGCTCGCTTCAAGACATCGGCAATCGTCTCTTCCTCACGCGCCAAACCCGTTTTCGAGTTAGGCCCCAAGGCACCCAAAACGCCAACGCGATTGGAATAGCAACCCGTCAACAAAGCTGCCCGAGACGCTGAGCAAACTGCCTGCGATACATAGAAATTGGTAAAACGCGTTCCCTCTTTGGCCATCTGATCCAAATGCGGCGTCACCAACTCTTGGCCACCGAAACAACCAACATCGGCGTAACCTAAATCATCCGCATACACGACAACAAAGTTGACGGGCCGCTCCGAAACAGCAACCTCACCCCCAAAAAGAACCACTCCGAACAATAACCAACTCAACCACATTAATACCCCCACGCCAACCCGCTGCCTAAACCCCAAAGCTGTGTACCCAAGCGCGAATCGCCCCCCATGCTGGCAATAACCACCATACCTCATGCCACTATCACCTTTACTTATTGTCGTGAACTGCAGTTGGCGATTCGATATTTGAAAGTTAAGCATGGATATGTCTAGGAAGTTAGAAAGCGCAGTTGTCAAAGTCGGCACGAATCGTCATATTTTAGCAAATCATCACCCCGCGACCTAATGGCCTCTTGATTCGAGGTTGCCCCATGAAGTTGCTCGAAAACCGATTTTGCGGTTTTCTATTGGGAAAGCCCAATGATTGGCGATGACGGGACTCGATAGATGATTGGATGCGATCGTAGAATTCGGAAGATGTAGAAT
>JBILTA010000241.1:0-7735 GCA_044371785.1 Pirellulaceae bacterium
AGCCTGAGAGCGCTGGCGGAATCGTCTTCGCCATCAGCGTTTGATAATGTAGTCAGGGTCGCATTGTTACCAGGGGCATTATCAATGGACCGGGAAACAACTCGAACGCTCTTAGGCCAATCGTAATCTTCTAGTTGCGCAAGATTAATGGAGCCAGCAAAATCAGAAATGAGGATGATTTCACCACCTATAGACTCTTCTGCATTTTGGCCATTGACGGCAGCTTGCAGTGTTTCTGCAGCTACAGCCAGCCCTCGTCCCATATCTGTAGGGAGCCATCCAGGTTCAATTTCAGCAATCGCTTTACGTAACAAATTAGCTCGCTCTGGTGGAGCTGTTTGCTGTATGACATCGAAGGATACAATTGGAATCAAGTTCGAGTCATAACGATAAACTGCTACAAGATCCTGTGGTGTTGATTCGGCAATTGTTGCTTCCACAAGTGCCTGCGCACGGTTCCACACACCTTTGCGTTGCATACTCGCGCTGGTATCAACCAGTATAAGTCGTTGTCGTCCCAATGCTTCTGACTCAGTGGTGTCCGAACTGCGGAAAAAGGGTCGCATGAAGGCGAAAGCAATTGCGAGCAAGGCTAACGCACGCAACAGCAGAAGCAGCCATTGATCGAGACGACTGCGGCGAACCATCTTGGGAGGGGATGGGGAAAGGAACATCAACGAACTAAAAAGTTGTTCTCCGCGAGGTCGGCGTTGAATAAGATGAAAGAGTATAGGGAGGGCGATGGCGGCAGCCGCTAGCAAATAGAGAGGCGCAAGAAAACTCATCGACGACTCCTTCCACCGGTAGCCGAAGGGCTGCGAGATATGGGAGCACGGCGCGACTGTACGTTCAAGATTTCGAATAAAGCGCGATCGAGTGGTTCACTGGTCAACATCCGCACATAGTCAATCCCATTTCGACCGAGCAGTTTTTGGAGTTGCTGTTCGTGTTGATTGAAACGGTGCCGATATGGCTCGCGTTCACGTGCTGGGTCGACATAGATTCTTTGTCCTGTTTCTGAATCGACCATAGTAATGGCTTCGTCGCCAGAAAGATCAACTTCGGCAGGGTCCAAGATTCGAAACACCATTATCTCATGTCGTCGTGCCCGCAAAAAGGCGATTCGCTTTTCTAGATGCTCAAGCGGAACGAGAAAGTCGGATATCAATAGAAGCAGTCCGCGATGATGTAAGATTTCAGCTAATAGTTCCAATGGACGTACGAGATTGGTGGAGGTTCCTTGCGGTTCGCTATCAAGCGTTGCCAGAAGTCGTTGGAATTGTCCCGGGCGATGCCTCGCCGTTACAAATTCGATAAGGTCAGCTTCAAAGGTAAGGCAGCCAACGGCGTCGCGTTGCAGGTGAAAATAGTATGCCAAAGTTGCGGCCAAAGTTCGGGCGTAGTCACATTTTGTGTATCCGAGCGAGCCGTATTGCATCGATTTGCTTTGGTCGACTGCGAGATAGCAACGGCGGTTTGTTTCGTCCTCAAACTTTTTAATGTAGTAGCGATCGGTGCGAGCGAATAGTCGCCAGTCGATTGTCCGTGGATCGTCCCCTTCAGTGTATGGACGATATTCGCTGAACTCGACGGAGAATCCATGAAGAGGGCTACGATGCAACCCATTGTAGAAGCCATCGACCACCGCTTTTGCGCGCAGTTGCAAATTTTTGATTCGCATCAGCGCCAATGGATCGATCTGAGCGGTCATGGAAATGCTTCCAAATGTTTAAGTACAATTGTACGTATACGGCTAAGCCGACTTAAGTGATTCAAGCTTCTGTAGTTTTCTAACGCAATCTTCAACGCTGATGCCTTCCGCTTCTGCTTTGTAACTCAAAAGAATGCGATGGCGGAGCACAGGTAGGGCAAGTGCATCGATATCTTCGAGCGTCACATGGGAACGACCGTTCAGAAGAGCCCGAGCTTTGCTGGCTAGCACTAACATTTGGGCGGCTCGCAAGCCAGCCCCCCAGGAAACCCATTGATTGATAAAGTCAGGTGCTTCAGGGCGTCCCGTTCTTGTCGCAGCGACTAAGCGGACCGCGTAACTGGCTACTTCAGTAGCAACTGGCACTTCACGCACAATTTGGTGAAACGCGAGAATATCTTCACCAGTGAAGATGGGCTCGATTTTCTCTGGTTTGCCAGCGGTGGTAGTGAGAACGACTTGCAATTCATCGGCGAAAGGGAGGTAATCGATATGAACGTTGAACATGAAGCGATCAAGTTGTGCTTCGGGGAGAGGATAGGTACCTTCCATCTCGATAGGGTTTTGAGTTGCCAAAACGAAGAAGGGCTCGGGTAAAGCAAAGCGTTGCCCTGCTGCTGTTACTTGATGTTCCTGCATTGCTTCAAGCAGGGCGGCCTGTGTTTTGGGTGGCGTACGATTGATTTCATCAGCAAGGACGACATTAGCAAAGATCGGTCCTTTGACAAAAGTCATGCGTCGTCGACCGTCTTCGCTTTGTTCCAAAATTTCGGTGCCCGTTATGTCGGCAGGCATTAGATCGGGAGTAAATTGGATGCGACGGAAATCGAGATGAAATACCTGTGACAAAGATCGAACCAGCAAAGTTTTGGCGAGTCCAGGAGCACCGGTGATCAAGCAATGAGCCCCGGAGAAAAGGCTGATCAGCAATTGTTCGATAACATCCTTTTGACCAACGATCGTTTTCTCCAATTCCTTTTCGATCCGTTTACGACCTTCACGTATTCGTTGCACCAGTTCTTCTTGTTGATCGATGGTAGCCATGTTGTGCTTTCTAGTTTTTAACGCCAAAAACGGGGACAGCGGTACTGAGGTCTCATCCAATCAATGCGTCATTGCGTAAGTGACTATGTTGATTCCCATAGGGTAAGCTTTTTTTACGGAGAATTCTTCAAAGTACCAAGTATTCTCACCTTCTCGTTCCCAGCCATCTCCGAGGTCCGTATTGTGACAGATGAAGACCATGATTCGACCTGCATCGTCAACAATGGCTCGATAATTGGCGTGATCGGTAGGAGTGCCCCAGCGTTGTTCCCATGTCATTCCATATTCGCGACCAGCCTGAGCCGCATGGATCGAGGGCACTTGCGGTTTCTCATTTAAATTGTAGACGCAATGAAAGATTTCATGTTCCAGTGGCACATCGATGATTTCGCGGTCCGGGAATACTCGTTTCATTTCGGCGGCGAAGTTTTCATATTCGTCATCCCCCCAGAAATCGTCGACCATCATAAAGCCGCCGTTGAGGCAATAGCGTCGCAGCGCGGCTACTTCTTCATCGCTAAAATAGAGACTGCCAGGTTCAATCATGTATAAAAATGGATAGTTGAACAGCTTGGGATCTGTGAGTTCAACGACGACCGGATCGGGATTGACTTTCATGGAGGTGAGCTGTTGAAGTCTGAGGGAGAAGTTGAGGTCGCTGTCAGGAAAATCGACAGCCCAGCCGCCTCGTCCGTAGGAGCTGTAGCGAACTCGAGCAAAGGTGAATAGCTCTTTGGTGAATTTCGCATCCACTTCCCAGCGGGGGACATCACCGCGATCGATATTGGTCCAGTCACGACTTCGAAAACGACCGCCACCGCGTTGGAAGAACTGGGCCATAACAGTAGAGATGATCACAAAGGGAAGGAGTACTCCGAGGGCAATAGCCATCTTTTTATTCAAAAGGGAGCGAATCATTGGGAATTGACCTCCGCTTTCGCAGGTTGGCTGGGGACGTTTTCAGGTGTCGGTGGTTGGGCATCGAGATCGGGGCTAATGGTATGACTGGGCAATGTGCGTTTTTTCTTTAAGTCTGCAAAGAACCGCAGCGCTTCTTGATATCGAGGAGCTTCTTCAATCGCCATGAGGGCATGACGTTCGGCCATATCAAGTTGGTCGCTAGCTGCGCAAGCTTGAGCATATTTCAAATGAGCTTGGGCGGGGTCAATAGGTTCGAGTTGCAAGATAGCTTTGTAACTGTCGGCTGCGATTTTGGGCGCATTCGATTTCATAGCGGCGTCAGCCCGTGCACTGTGGACGGATGAAAGAAAAGGATTGACGGCCAGAATTTCGTTGCACCATCGAACCACATCAGGCCACCGTTGCTGCTCTTGATCGATAACGACAAGGCGTTGTAAAGCATCTACCGCATCTGCATTGCGAGTGGTTAGTTCGATCAAAGCGGCGCGTTCTTGATCCGTTTGCTTTAGGCCACGCAGGACTCGAGCCTTTAAACCCCAAACCCCAGAAAGACTCGAGTCTTCTGGTAGGAGTGCTTCAAGGCGATCCGTCCAGGGTAAGGCGAGTTCAAATTCCTCACGGCGGATTAAGTCAACTGAGTAAGCTTGGATCGCGGGAACATGGTTGGGTTGCGATTCAAAGAAGACTTTCCAGGCAGCATCATCACCGAAGTCGGGGAATTCTATTTTGGTGAAAACCGCTTCCTTGCCCCAGGTATTAGCTGCATTCTTAGCGTATTGAGCAAACGCATTATCAACCTGTTCCAGCGGAGCGGTATGGCGTTGCAAGGCATCCTGGATCGACAGGCCTTTCGCCAAGCTATCGAGAATTTGTTGGAGACTCTCAACACCAAACTTTTCAATCAAGAAACTGACAGCGAGGCTGGATTGGAAATAGGCGAACTGCATTTCCAAAGGAGACTCGGCATCCATAAATGCGGAGCTCATCTGGCTGATTGGTTTGAGATAAACACGCGGCGGAATCGAAGTGGGGGTGAGTGGCTCAAAAAGCTCGTTCCCCGGTGTCGAAGGCAATGCTAAATTGGGGGGAGTGGTAGGCTGCTCAGACTGATATTCACCCAAAATCATCGCACGATAAGTGGGGTCCATCGGCATGCCCCAAGCTTTTTTGCGAACGGTTTCTTCGTATACGGAGATTCCTTCGCTCAACCAACGCGGCATACGGTTCTTTGACTTTTGGAGTGTGACGACGTGGCAGTACTCGTGCCACAGCACCGATTGCCAATTGGACGGCGTGGCACCTTGGGCAGCGGGTGAATTAGCAGTGATTAAACGTCCGAAACAAACTCCCAAAAATCCCTCTCCTCCCGGCATACCAAATGTACGTATTGCGAAATCGGATTGTCGTGGAAAGATCTCAACGTAGATCGGTTCTTCCAATTCTGCTTTATATTTTGAGGTAAGCACCGACCGGGCTTCGCTCAGGAGATTTAACACCGCATCGCCATAAAGTTCCGCTTCTTTGGCATCCATTCTTACAACAAAGCCGGGCGATTCGAGGGTAGCAAACTTATCGAGGTTTTCTTGAAGTTGTCGAAGATTAAAAACGGTGATGTTATAGCTGTCGGCTTTTCGAACATCAGCGACCAACCTCCAGCCCTCATCGGTTTCGCCCAATCTTAGCAGGTCTTGGGCTAGTTGAGATTTGGCGGGTATATAGTTGGCGTCCATTTCAAGAGCGAAACGTTGATGTTCAACACCTTGGCGAAAGAGGTAATGTTGCGAGAGTTTGCGACCTATGAGGTAATCTACTTCTGGATTAAGGGGCCAGGTTTCTAAAGCTTTTTTACGCGCGTTTTCTTCTTCAGAAAAGTCGCCCTTCAGATGATAGATGACGGAGCGCAAGGCCCAAAGTTTGAAATGTCTAGGATTAACTTTTTCGATTTCATTCAGTAGTTTTTGGGCTGAAGTGTAATCTTCTGCATCGATTCGGTTTTCAGCGGTTAGTAGCAATGAGTCGAGATGTTTGGGATTGAGCTTTAAAGCACGTTGCAATGATTCGCTGGCTCGTTGGCTGTCGCTGTTGGACCAGGCTGTGGCCATCAAATAGAAAATGTTGGGATTGGCGGGTTGGAGTTTTTCTGCTTTTTGTAGAGCGGTTAGGGCCACTGTAGCATCTTCTTTTTGCAGAGCTAATTCGGCGCTGGCGATGTGGGCATCTACCATTTGTGGATCTTGTTTCAGGACACGATCGAAGCACTGTTCAAGTACTTTGCGAGCATCCTCGCCGCTGATAACGAAAAATTTTCCGAGGGGTACCAATTGATCTCGGGTGGTATATTGCCAGGGGGAACGTTCCAGCATTAGAGGTATTGTCTCGAGTTCTACGTTGGCTTTAGCTTGCTGATTGCTGAAGCGGTAGGCGTCGATCGCCAAGAGTCGCAGTGTTAAGCTGCTATAGTAGCGCTCTTTGACGGATTCGAAAACGGTAACGGCCTCTTCGTATTTACCGGTGAGGATATAGGCCTCAATGAGAAGCCGAGACCAACCTTCATTCCAGGTTTTGGCATCGACTTTTTCTTTAGCAATTTGAATGGCGGCATCGTATTCGCCGGACCACAGAAGAGACCGACAATCTTCAAGTTCACCAGCGCGAGCATGGTTTGGCACCGTCGCCAAGAAACAAAAGCCCAACAGACAAGCCAGGAGACCAATGCCGCTGGCGATGGGCTTGCGAATCAATTCGAAATCTTGCATTCGGACTTCCTTCCACCTTCCCTACCACGGGATATTGTGACGGGTAGGAAAGAGGACATGCAAGAAAAATCGACTTGAAATCGCCGAAATGTCGGGGATAGGGCGTATTCAAAAGACCGCTTATCATGGGCCGCTTGTGAGAGTTTATTGGATCTAAAAAGCGGGCGAGCCAAGGTGGCATAATGAATAAAGGAGTTGTAGAGGGCCCATACCTCTTTGCTTCATCTCACCTTATCGTTCAATTTCTCAGCCGTTGCTTTGGCGGCGGACATTCTCCGGACCAATGACAACAAATTTCGCAGCTTTTGGGGTAAAGCGGATGGTGATTGATTTGCCACAGAACGGATTTTTTTGACGAGATCTTATTTGAGTCCCGCCCAGTGGGCAATGTTGTCAGCTGAACGCTCTCCCTTGAATTCGCTGACTTGCTTGCCGTATTGGAAGAGAATCATGTGAGGTATTCCGCGCACACCATAATGCTGAGCCAAATCAGGGCGGGTATCAATGTCCACCTTTACCACGTGGACGCGGCTACCATAGGTTTTGGCAAGGTGATCTAGTTCAGCTTCGACATGTTGACACGGAGGACACCAATCTGCACCGAATTTAACAATGACTGGTTTTGAGTTTGTTACTTGTCTTACGAATTCCGGATCGCGAGGAAGTTCGACATCACGAGTCGGTGATTTAGAGAAGAAGAAAGCTCCGCCAATCAATACCAATATTAGGACAAGTTTGCTCATTGAATGATCGTCGTGCACGATGAGTTCCCCGTCGAGAGTCGGAATTACATAAGAGTACCTTACTATTTGTAAGGCATAGAAATGTGCTTTTTGCTAAGGGATTTTTCCAGACGTTGGTTTGGCGAAGCCTCAGAATTGTTAAAGGCGGAGCCTTTAGAAAATGCGAGTTGGTGTCCGCTAAAGTCCTAGATTGGCCACTCGCGCATAATCTCAAGGTAGTGAACGGCGTGGAACGACCGTAAATCCGCTATATTCGACAAGATCGATAGTCTCAAAAGAGTGGAGCAATGATTGGGCGTTTACTTGAAAGATGTTCATAGGGTTTGTGAGCAGGACTTCTTTGGTTTCTGCTATTGCTTTCAACTGTTTACGGAAGTCTTGAATACGGATATCCAGCGAAGTCGAATATGCCGCTGAGGTACATGGCAAAATAGGTTCAATGCTTCTGAAGTGGAAACTCGCTCCTCGTGGCTATCGCTTCTCGAACACAACTGGTTTGTGATGGACATGATCTGCCATTCCAAAATCAAACAATCGATGCTGTAATTGCGCAAGCTGGT
>JBILTA010000242.1:0-7721 GCA_044371785.1 Pirellulaceae bacterium
GTTCTGGCAACCGGAATCCAATACACCACGACGTTCTGATCGCCCTGAAACGCGTTAAAGTTGAACGGCATATTGACGTCGACCGAGATGTCGGTAGTGCATTTGAAGTGGCAAAAAAATGGTGGGCAAAAAAAAGAGCCATGAGCCCCCAAGTCTTCCATTTTTTTGCCCACCATTTTTCTGCCCCTCTATCTCTAATCTCAAGTTGCGTTTCTTGTAATGAAGCGATTAAGCGATAAGAGTCCAGATCGTTGTCATCTATTGAAGTGGTGAGTGATTCGCATCGTCGAAACTTTCGCGATTTTCGTGACTTTCGCGGTTCATAAAGAATGGGCTGACTGTTGGCGTAAAACGTAAGGCGTTGGTCACGCTCGAAATAAGTGGCTTTGCGCTTTAAGATCTATCAGATTAGCAGTAACGTCCGTTATGCTGAGCGGTACCGAACACGAAAGCCAGGACTGTGGCATGCACCAAAGTCGCCGTTGATGCTTTAACTGAAGGACAGCATCACTCGGCGACTGGGTGATCGCCAGCGTTCTGGCAATTAAACCGAATCGTGAACTTCCTCGTGCGCAGCGGTGCTCGTGCTCGAATGGACTGTAACGTGCAACCCAAACGTTGAACATGGAAAAATGGTCGGTTATGGAGGTTACTAATTAGTGAAGATTAGTGCCGATTAGTGTTCCCTTTCTGCCCTGCTCAAAAAGAGTAGGGAACACTAATCGGCACTAATTTCCACTAATCTCAGGGCGTTGCACTGCCCGCAATGAACTACTTATGTTGTATGAGGCCGGCTCGTTGTAATAAATGGAAATGGTAAGTGATTAGCATCGCTGAAGCTTTCGTGCTTTTTGTGTCTTTCGTGGTCGACAAATGATGGGCTCACTGTTGGTGTAAAACCAAGTTGTCGGTCGTGCTCGAATGGACTGTAACGTGCAACCCAAACGTTGAGCATGGAAAAATGGTCGGGGATGGTGGTTATTGATTAGTGAAGATCAGTGCCGATTAGTGTTCCCTTTCCGCTGTGCTGAAGAAGAGTGGGGAACACTAATCGCCACTAATTCCCACTAATCTCAAGGCGTTGCACTGCCCACAATGAACGACTTATGTTGTATGAGGCTGGCTCGTTGTAATAAATGGCGATGGTAAATGATTAGCAACGCTGAGGCTTTCGTGCTTTTTGTGCCTTTTGTGGTCACACCGTCTTATCGCGGTTCTTGAGAGAATCGACCGCCGAGTGCATCATGGCTTGGAAAACGAGATGGAGCTTTTCGTAGTCGCGATCTTCGGCTTGGAATTGGAACAAAAGTTGATCTTTGTCGTCGGGTATCGCCACGAACTGACAGGAAACTAGCAGATCTAGATAGTAGAACCGAACGACGCGAGTGGGGTACTCGTTACCTTGGACCGTGATTGTCGCTTCTTCCTCCTCGACGTTTTCGTATTCCGATAACATTGCCTCAACCGCTTCTTCGAGGATCGCGTCTGGATCACTATTGCGACGATATCGATTGATAGCAAAGATTGCGTGGTCGGGGCTCTCGACATGGACAGCATTGACGACTCCTTGTTCGGTTTCCTCCGAGAGCGTCCAGTTCTCGGGATAACGAAATTGGAGGTTCATGCCATGGTATAGGCCAGGTTCCATCTTGCTAGCAACCTAAGAAGGAGGGGGATCTGTCTTGATTTAGGGATCGATTCCTTGTTAGTGTTCACATAACGGACTGGTTTGGCAATTGGTGAGGCTCCGTACAGACTGGGGAGCAAGCGTTGGATCCCGTGCAGGATGCGCGAATCAAGCTCGATTTTTCTATCAAATTGCTAGGGATAGTATTGATAGTGCTGTTTTCAGCAAGTGGGTGTCGTGTCTGGCGACGTCCGCCGGTGGGCGAAGCCTTGGCAGGGGCTCGTCAATTATCATTGCGGGGTGCTGAGTCTTTGCAGCAGGAAAAATGGAATGATGCCGAGACTTATTTTTCTGAGGCGCTCAAAGAAAGTGGCATGGATGAGCGGGCGCATTGGGGATACGCCGAAACGATGTGGAAAAAAGGGGATCGAGTTCTCGCGACCGAGCACATGGAAGAGGCGGTGCGATTATCGGGTGGGAATCCTGATTTGACGGTCCGGTTGGGGCAGATGCAATTGGAGCAAGGGAAGTTAGATGAGGCAGCCAAGCAGGCGACTGCAGCCCTTGAGACCAATCGTTGCCATCCTGGGGCGTGGGCGTTGCAGGGTGATGTTTTGGTTGCCTGGCAACAATGGGACAAAGCTCTGGCTGCCTATCATCGAGCATTGATTTATCAGCCCGACTTTCCGGCGGTTCAAATGGCTGTAGCGGAGCTCTATTATCGAACCGATCGTCCGCAGCGAGCACTGGCGACATTGGATCGGTTGGGTGATGAGCATCCATTGGAGCGGATGCCTGTTCGTGTGCAATGGTTGCGAGCGGAATCGCTGGCCAACTTGGGTCGCACACGTGAAGCGAAGCAAGCTCTCGCCAATGCAGAGCAGCGTTTGGCGACCTGTGACGGCGAGACAATGTTAGCGCTGGCTAAGACACGATATGCGCTCGGTGATGTGCAGGAGTGTCAAAACGTATTGGTGCATATGGAATCATTAGGTCTTCAACATCCGGGTATTGCCTCATTGCGGCAAGAGATTCAAGGTCGGGCTTTGAGTGGGCGGAACATTGCCCAGCAGCCCAACGCGAGTCCCATTCGTTAAGCACTTCGGCAAGCCTATGGAATTAGTGGTTTGGGAGTTGCGGTTTACCTCGCGAAGAGGTGTCGATTGTATGGGGAATGCGACTTATTCCGCTTATGGTGATTAATCGCAGAGATGGGCTTTAATCTCTGCGAGTTGGTTCGAAACTTAAAAACTGAACAGTCTCGCCATTTTCTGTGTGCTACGTTTTCGATGGTTTGGGAATGTCTTGCTTGTCGAATGAGAAAGGACGAAGGGATGGCACAAACAGAAGAAATCACAGCAACGTTACCATTTGTGGAACGCCGCGCAGTACGTGAAGCGGATGCATCAGGATTTGAGCGGCGTCAGTTCGCTAACACTTACCGTGAGCTGTCGCCAAACGCAAAAGAGTTGGCTGAAGCTATCGATAGCTATAAAGTCCGACATCGTCGCCGCTATATTACGTTCGAAGAGATGTTACAAGTGATCCAAGATTTGGGTTACCGCAGGGACTAAGCTCGATTGAGCATTAGTTCTGTCAGGCGTCGATACGTTACGATGCCAATTTGATTTCCTTTTTGATCGACGACACGAGCCAGTTCAGCATGTTGGCTTTGCATTTGCGTTAGAGCTGAGATGTGTGATTGCTCGGCCAGCAGGGTTGGGACTTCTTGCAAGCTGGGCATTTGTTGTGACGTCAAGATGTCGATCACTCTGTAATAACCTGACAATTGTCCGTCGCTGCGTCGCACACCCACAATTGCGTGTGTGCTGCGGCGGATGGTTTCCAATAGGTCTGTCCGATCAGCGAATTCTTCGACCAGCGGCATACCTCTCAAGGGCATACAGAAGTTTCGCAGTGGCTTGCCGCCGTAGGTGAGTAGGTTTTGTGAAATATCTTGTTGTATTTTAGCGAGCACTCCGGCCTGTCGCCCTTCTTCTAACACACGGTGCAATTCTTCACGGGCAAGGGCGGGGCGGACTTGTAATGGTGCTTGACCTACTGCGGATTGGATAGCTCTAGAAAGGAAGTAAAGCACAATCGAAATGGGCGACAACAATATGGCACAGAGAATGAATAATGGGGCGACGCGTCTGAGCAACAAGTAGGGTGCATTGTAAAAGAGCGACTTGGGCAAAAGTTCCCCATAAATGAACAGCAATGGCGACAAGAAAATCGAAACGGCCACATTAAACCAATCTCCCAGTCCATCGGTCAGCGATTGACTGATCCGCACCAAGGCATTTGAAAATGCATAGTTGGCAATATTGTTTCCAACCAGCACTGTCGTCACAAAAACAGCGGGGTTATTTGAGAGCCATAGCAATCCCTTGGCGTTCCAGTTTCCCGACATACTATCCAGCACCAATCGCATTCTGGTAACACGATAAAAGCCCGTTTCGCTGCCGCTAAAAAAGAAGCTGAACATGAAGGCAAACAAGAGCACCGCAAATAATAGAATCATTCTTGAGTCTCCTGATTTTGGGGCAGCGTGAGCTTAACGAGCATTTCGCCGCGACGTGGAGATTGAATGACTTCGAGATGAACCCAGCCCCAAGTGCATTGATCACCGGGCATTGCTAAGCGATGGAGTTGATCCTGCAACACACCTGCCACGGTTAGTGAGCGGCTGTCGGGTAAGTTGGTGCCAATAGCCCGTTCAAGTCGTCGTAGGCTGGTCATGCCGGTGACATTCCATTGGTTTTCGGCAACGGGTTGAATTTCTGGTCGGGCTAACGCGCGATCGGTGGCTCGTTGTTGTAAGTCGAAGGCAGCTTCGAGAATATCTTCTAAGGTGAGGATACCGATCACTTCGCCATATTCATTGACAATGATGCCGATACGGCGATCTTCATTAATGAACTTTTCCCAAGCGGCCGCAATGGTGCTGCACCAAGGAACGAATAGCGGTGGTAATTGTTGGTTGGCTAGATCGCTGAGGTCACGCCAGGCAAGTGTGTTTAATGAGAGTGTGGCCAGGATTTCGTTGCCAGATGGGCCAGTTACCAAGATATAGTTCGATTTTCGCTCTAAGGCGATCAAGTCTCGCAAGGATACAGGAGCGGGGAGTGATTCGAAATCACTTTTGGGCCGCATCCATTCATCGACATGGATTTCAGAGAGTTGAAGTATGTTTTGAAGGACCCCTTGTTCCTGATCGACCAATTGTGAATCGGTCGTCGACAGCATGATGGCGCGTTGTAAGTCTTGGATCTCCAGATAGTTTTCTGGTTTGAGACCTGGCCAAATTAGACGCCGCGACGCCTCATTGAAGAAGCGTAAAATGGGCGTTATTGGATCGGTGATGCGAATCGCTATGGAGAGGGGAAAGCTGATGAGTTTTGAAAAAAGCTTCGGATTGATGACTCCCAAGCTTTTCGGGATCAATTCACCACCCGTGATCAACAGAACCAGCGATACTGCAGTAAAGATCGAGCTGATGGTTGTCCCGTTTGGGCTCGATGTGAGTTTTTGGGCGATCATGCTGGCGACAGCGAAGAAAGCCATATTAACGGTCAAATTCCAGAAGAGGATTGCGGTCAGCAAGCGATTGGGGTTGGAGAGCAAGTGATGGACGCGTTTTTCGGCATTTGATTGCGGTGCATTCTTCTGTAGATAGTTCGCAGGAAGCGAGAACAAGGCTGCTTCACTGGCACTAAAAAAGGCCGAGAGACTCAATAGGATCAATTGAATAGGCAAAAGAGCCAATGCCGGCCAGAGCGAGTCCATTACTCTCTTGTCCTTGCTTGTTTCAACGATCGACGTGGGAACATCATGTCACACCTCTTCGTCAATCGTCTTGGCTCGACCCATCGCAAAATCAAATTCGCTTAGGGCGGGTACCAACATGGCGGCAGTCGCGAAACCGTAGGCCACCACAATGACGCTGGCTACTGTTAATTCTTGATTGCGCAATACAAAACTGGTCATCGAGAAAAATGTCAAGAAGGGTAGGGCGTAAGAGGCGATGGCAATTGCGGGAGAAGGATTACGATGACCTAAGGCTAAATACAGGCCCGTTCCACCTCCCAAAATGATTAGTAAAAATGGAGCCAATTGACGGCCGAAGGAGCCGCGGAAGCTGATCATAATCAGCATGCAGGTAATAATGCCTAAGAACAAAAAGAACACCGTTCCAAGGCTCACCGATATCGCCGAGCGAGATTGACTATAAATCATTCCACAATGAATTCCTAACATGCTGACAAACAATGTCATGACGAGCCATGCTGCGGCGATAAAGAAGAATGTCTCGATGCTAAGGGCTCGGACGAAACAAAGATAGAGACAAAGAACCAACGGTGTCAGCAACATTTCTTTGGCGACGTAAAAGACACCTGCAATCTTGCCAAACAAAAACTCCCATGAACTTATCTCGGTGACCAAGAGAAGATCAAGTGCTTGACCATCGCGTTCATTGGTGATCGAGTTGACGGCTAAGGCGTTGAGCAAAACTAAGCTCACCAGAAACAGCGGGGCGAGTGTTTTTGCAGCGGGTGGCAACAGTTCCTCACTCAACGTACTGCGACCAAACAATTCACCAGCTTGCACGGCTTGATAGAGCTGAGCCGCAATCATAGCGGCCAGTACAAAGTAGGCGATACGAATAACAAGCACCTTCTTACCATAGGCCCAGGTGCACATCTCTCTCCAGAGAACTGGATTGTTCCACATGGGGCGAGCAGTACGAACTTTCCATGAGCCTTTGCTTCCCAATTCTTCTGATGCGAGTCGTTCGGCTTCATCGTCGGTGAGCCGAGGCTGAACTTGTCGTGATGGGTTCCAGACACGCAGTCGCAACACGCTCAATAGGCAGAGTAAAAGTGCAAATGCGGAGGCACCGGCGGTGTAGTAGAGTGGAATCTGCAGAGTATTGTCGGCTGCGGTTACCGGTGGTTGGCATGCTCCCCACACGGCTCGCAGCGGACTGGCATAGGTCGCGATCTCGGGTGGTATGTTGGGGAAAACACCGGCTGAAATAGGTTCCCAGATAATGCACCACAGCACCAAGCTTAATGCGATAATGGCGAGGGTTTGAAACGTTTTCTCACGCCAAAAGGCGACGGTTGTTCCAACAGCAGCGCTCCAGAGTAACGTAGATGCAGTGACGAGGCTTACGGCGAGAACTTGTTGAGGTGAAACACCTCCCAAGAGCGTGAGCAACAGGAGCAAAGGAATGCCTGCGATAAACAATTGCAAAACATTAAGAAGGCCAGCGATATATTTGCCGAATACGATTTGTGAGTTAGATAATTCTGTGAGCAGCAACAGGTCGAAGGTGCGTCGATCTTTTTCGTGGCAGATTTGATTGGCGGCCGCAATGGCTGCCAAAAACATCAGGACGACAAGTTGAAATGGCGCCACGATTTGGAAGGCCATCATTCCGAATTGTGCGAGGTCGCCGAGGTTGCGGACTTGTTGCAATCCGGCGAGGAGCAACCAAACGGTGCAGATGAGACTAAAGATCGCCATTACGAACGAGATGCGTTGGACGTAGTGACGTGTCCGGCGCGGACTGCTGAGCCATTCGCGAAGGAATATGGGGCCTAACATAGCGAGTTGCTCAATCGATCTTTCGCACAAAGGTGTAATGGGACGAAGTGACTAGAACCTTACAGGTTAGTTTACTCGGGCGGAAATAGCGATGTGCGTAGCTATGCTCCCCCCTAAAATGCCTGCTTCAAGTTCAGGCTGGACTTATTCTACCGATTATAGCGAAACCAAATGGGAGGTCTAAGGAAATCCTTCGGAGAGAAGTCTCCATTTGGGTAGGAAAAACCTAGATTTTGGGAGCGTTATTGAGGTCTGGAAATGTGTCCAGTGACCCGCCTGATAGTAAGTCGATACTGTCCGAGAAGGTAGCCTTGAAGATGATTCGACGTTTCATTCGCCAATTTTTGGCCGACGAAAGTGGCCCCACCGCAGTGGAGTATGCGGTCATGCTGGCGTTGATCATCGCAGTTTGTGTTGGGGCTGTACGTGGAATGGCAACTTCAGCCCGCAACAGTTTTGATAGCTCCGCAAACGCAATTAA
>JBILTA010000243.1:0-7720 GCA_044371785.1 Pirellulaceae bacterium
ATCTGGTGAGAAAATTACGACACTGCTTGCACCCGATAGCTGTGTCGGGAAGTGGACCAAGATCCGCGCTCAAATAACCGCAAAGAAGGAATTGGTGTTGAGTGTGGATGGGGTTGAGAAGGGAAAAAAGAAGATCGAGTTGTTGATTGGCCGTGATCCCAACGATGGTATGCAAATAGGAGGCGATGAAGGCTCTGCCGTTCTAGAGAACGAGCTTGGCAGTTTCCACGGAGAAATTCATAGCGTGCAGTTCTTGTTGGGTGGTGATGACAAATAGGCTACTGACCGATTTGTTACTTTAGGCGAATGATCGGAACGATAAAATGAAGATTGACGATTTGCGCAGTGGCCTTATGAAACAGATTTTAGCGGGGCTTCTATTTGCAATTCTATTTGCATCTCCAGGGTATGCGCAATCCACCCTCCTTGAGGCTGAACAATTTGCATCATTGGGTGGTTGGGATCTGGATCAGCAATCGATGGATCAAATGGGGTCGCCTTATTTGTTGGCGCATGGTCTCGGCGTGCCAGTCAAGGATGCTGTGACTCAATTGCATTTTTCAGAGCGGGGCAAATATCGTGTTTGGGTTCGAACGCGAGATTGGGTTGCTCCTTGGAAGGTTCCCGGGGCACCAGGTAAGTTTCAAGTGGTTATCAACGGTAAAGCACTTGAGACGATCTTTGGTACCGTAGAGGCCAACTGGCACTGGCAGGATGGAGGAGAGATGGAACTAGCTGGAGATGTTTCGGTAGCACTCCATGACCTTACGGGTTTCGAAGGACGCTGCGATGCGATCCTGTTTAGTAAAGACTCGAATTTTATACCACCGAATGTTGAGCCCGAGATGGGAGCGTTTAGGCGGAAATTGTTGGCGGTAGAAGGCCCACCTACAGAGGGTGGTGAGTTTGATTTAGTGGTTGTCGGAGGTGGTGTTGCGGGAACGGCGGCGGCTGTATCGGCTGCCAGAAATGGACTCAAAGTAGCGCTGATTCAAGATCGCCCTGTGTTGGGTGGTAATTCGAGCAGTGAAGTTCGCGTTTGGCCGGAAGGCCATACCAGGCAAAAGCCCTTTCAACGTATTGGAGAAATTGTAGAAGAGCTTTGTCCACAGAAAGGCCCCGGTAAAGGGAATGCCAAGGCTGGAGGGATCTATGAAGATGAGCGGAAGCTCAGGGTGGTAGAGAATGAGCCCAACATCACTTTGTTGTTAGAGCATCGTGCCAATGCAGTGGAGATGAATGGGAATCGTATCCGGGCAGTGGTGGCCCAAAACATTCGGTCTGCAAAACGGATTCGTGTCAGTGGAAAGCTGTTCGCAGATTGTACAGGTGATGGGACAGTCGGCTTTTTGGCAGGTGCTGACTACGAGGTATCGCAAGAGGGCAATATGGGGGCGAGCAACATGTGGAATGTGCTCGATCAAGCGGATCGCAATCAAGTGTTGCACTGCGAATGCAAAGATAAAGATGCTTTGTCGGTGTTGGTTGATGGAGGCAAGATTGCCGCTCCGTTTCCACGATTGGAATGGGCTATCGATTTATCCAAGAAGCCGTTTCCCGGCCGCTCGAAGTTTAAAGGGCAATGGGCAGATGCACCGCTGGCGAATTTGGGTGGTTGGTTTTGGGAAAGTGGATTCGACAAAGATCCAATTAAGGACATTGAACAGATACGCGATTTGAACATGCGGGCGATGTATGGTGCTTGGGATACGCTTAAGAATATCGATGCCCAATATCCCAATCATCGTTTAGGGTGGTCGGCATTTATTGCTGGAAAGCGTGAATCGCGACGATTGTTGGGAGACATCATTCTTAAGGCGGACGATTTTCGAAACGGTACAGATTGGCCCGATGCTGCGTTTCCCAATACATGGCATATCGATATCCATGTACCACATCCCGATTTTAAAGGTGGATTAAGTGGCGAGGAGTTCATTTCTGTCGCTACTACTGGGAAAGAGTATTCATACAAAGGACCGTACTGGGCGCCTTATCGTTGTCTCTACAGTCGAAACATCGGCAATCTGTTTATGGCAGGACGTGATATCAGCGTTGAACGAGAAGCGATTGGTCCGATTCGCGTGATGCGGACTTGCGGAATGATGGGAGAGGTTGTTGGAAAAGCAGCGTGGATCTGCGTTCGCTTCGATACAAATCCGCGCGGTGTTTACGAAAAGTACTTATCGGAATTGCACGGTTTGATGAAGCAACCGGGGATCATGCGGCGGGAATCGGTGCAAGGCGAATTGCAAGTACCAGAGGGGATGGAAGTACCCGATATTGCGATGCGCGGGATGAATCCAGGCAAGTTGCCTGGGATCGTAATCGATGACGATGCAGCAGTGCTGACAGGTGCCTGGGATTCGCAAGGAAGCTTGGAGAATTTTGTCGGGGATGGCTATCGATACTCTGGGGCCGCTAATTCAACGGCAAAGTTCCTTTTTTCGGTGACACGCGAGGGGAAATATGAAGTTCGTATCGGCTGGGCACCCCATGCGAATCGAGCGAAGGCGGCGAGGGTGACCGTTGAGCATCTCCGTGGTAACAGCACTGTCGAAGTCGATCAGACCCGATTGCCAAAAGGTGAAAGTCATTTCGAAAGCCTTGGTGTTTTCGAGTTTGATAGTAGCAAGAATTTCTCCGTTCTATTTCAGACAGATGGGGCGAAAGGCATCGTACATATCGATGCCATACAAATCCTTCCGGTAAATGGGGAATGACGATTAACGCGCGCGTAAGTTCGTACAAGGTAATTGCCAACAAATATGAACGGGGCTTCCACAACGGAAGGTAAAAACGACACCTTCGAAGGCCATGTGATTTGGGCTTCGTTTGTTCGCACGCATCTGATTACAGGTAGCGTCTCCGTGATTTCGTTGGTGTATTCGTTCTTTAGTCTTTTCGTGTGGAGGCAGGGATTCCACATTTTCCAATTCGTTCTATTCCTGCTGGGTATTGCGGGGATGGCCTATTTTTGCATCTCTCTCTTCACGGTAGTAACTTACTTCCGTTTTGATGGGAAACAACTGGTCGTTAATCGCTTCGGACGGCGTCAGCGCCGTGTAAAACCAATAGAGATTTCGCTCGTACAAAGTGACAAGCTCGGAACAGTGGCATCGTTATGGCTCAGAGATGGGAGTACGTTGCAATTCTGCTTCAAGAGTTTGCCTCAAGCGCGGAAGGTAGTCGAGATTTTGGCAAAGGAATCTCGAAATGCAAGTTTAATGGAAGGACATGCCAACGTTGTGAACTTGGTGAGGACGTGGGCACCCTATTTTATGCCTTCGGCGATCGGAATTCTGATACCGATGAGTGGTGCGATACTGGGACTTGTCGCTCAACGACGGGCGATATGGAATGGTGGGCCGTTCGCTTGGTTTCTTGCTGCGATGATGTTTCTACCTTTAGTGCTAGTTTTGTTTATGATCTACAACAGACTGGGACAGGTGGTTGCCTATTATCGTTGGGATGGAGAACTATTGCGATTTAGAAAGTTGGGAAGACGAAGAATAGGGGAGTATTCGCTGAGCGACGTTGTTTCGGTGACATCGATACGCGAGGCATCGCCAATAGAGGAAGGGGCTATTGGGTTTTGGGTCACGATGCGGAACAAAGATCGCTATAAGTTGCTCACGGCCTCTCTTCCCAATGGACAGGCTCTCGGAGAGTTGCTCAAGCGGCATTTGAATCGAGTAGATACTTGCACTGTCTATAGGTTTCGTGCGGTCACGGCGGAGCAGATGGATGATATGCAGCGCCTGAAGCCGCTGTTTGAAGAGAATGAAGAGTTGTTGTGGCTAGCTCGTCCAAGGCGTGGAGCAGCGTGGGGAAGGATCTTGGCTGAAGTTATTCTTGGAATAATATTCGCGTCGCTAGGTGGTTTTTTGGCTCTAGTGGGGTTTCGAGAGTTTATGCGTGGGGGCGAAGGACCTCTGCTAGTGGTGATTGTTGGATTCGTTTTCGTCGGGGTGGGGCTGTACATGTGGTCGGCCCCTTGGCGGTATCATCGTTTGCTTTCAAAGACCCTTTATGCGGTGACCAACCGGCGGGCCTTTATCCTGGATGGTGTTTTCTGGGACTCACGAGGTGGTGTACAGAAGGCTGAGTCGGCTATTGAGGTGGTCGAAGGGGATGCGCTGGAAATGTATGAGGTATTGCCCGGTGGGAGAAACGTAAGTCTGGGTTGCTTTGGAAAACTTGGACGGAAAGGGACTCGTTGGATCCATCATGGTTTTTTCGCTCCCACAGACCTTGAGGGGGCAGTAAAGGCGATAAAGTGGGGAATCCATCAGCGCCACAGCACTGATTGAGGGGTGAGATTTTGGAAAAATAATCCTCCGCAAGCGCTAGATATTCGGTGCAGAGTGTGTCTTACTGTCAGCAAGCTCCCCTGTTGGGGAGCGATTCTTTTTTTGCGATCCACTGTAATGGCTGACAGCTCACCCAAAACGCAATATAGCCTCATCGGTCGGTTACACGATCCGAAAGACCTTTTGGCGTGGGAAAATTTTATAGGCATTTACACCCCCGTAATTGAACGTGTTGCGGCCAGGCGCGGGATGCAAGCGGCAGATATCGATAACTTAGTTCAAGAAGTTTGGATCACGGTAGCCAATCATGTAGGCGAATGGATGGAACGCGAGGACCGAGGTGATTTTCGAGCTTGGTTACGGAGGATCGCAAACAATCAAGCGGTTAATTTGCTCACGCGACGGGCAACTCGCCCGTGGGGACATGGGGGAAGCGAGGCGGAACACGAATTAGCGAGAGTGGTAAGTCGTGAGGGTATCGAGTCGCATTTCGAAATAGAATACCGCCGCACTTTGTTCGTTTTGGCGGCCCAAAAAGTTCGCGAGGAAACAGCTGAGCATAATTGGCTGGCGTTCTGGTTAAGCTGTGTAGATGGATTAAGTGTCGAGCAGGTGTCTCGCAAATTGAATCTTCGCGCTGCAAACATTTACTTTGCAAGAAGCCGAGTGATGGCACGCCTCAAAAAGGTTGTAAAGCAACTCGAAGAGCAGGACGAGCTGCCATGAGTGAACATATCAACGACGACGTACTTCGTAGTGTGCTTGAAGCGGACGAAGAAGTAATGATTAACGAGAACCTAAAATCCCACGTAGAGCAATGCGAACGATGTCGCGCCAGATTAGAAGAGTTAGCTGCTTCGAGGGACGAATGGAGTGACGCCGCTGATTCGTTGAATGGGGTTGGAAGTCTAAGTGTGGCTGCCGTGCGAGATTCGAGGTCAGCCAAAATCGGACCTGACGTGTGGCGTGATTACCCGATGGAATGGACCGAGTCGATGGCCAAGCAGTTATTGGATGCGCCATCGCACCCAGAGATGCTCGGGCGAATCGGACGATATGAAGTCGAGCGACTTCTTGGTGCAGGTGGAATGGGCATTGTATTCAAAGCGTATGATACCGAGTTAAGTCGACCAGTTGCGATCAAGTTATTGGCGCCGCATTTGGCCGCTAGTGGAGCGGGACGAAAGCGATTTTCACGCGAAGCAAAGGCGGCTGCGGCCATTGTGCATGAACATGTCGTCCCCATTTACAATGTGGAAACGGAACAAGAAAAGCCTTACATGGTCATGCATTTTGTGGCGGGCGAATCGCTACAAACAAGGCTTGATCGTGAGGGGCCGCTGGAATTATGCGAAATACTGCGAATCGCCAGACAAATAGCCGCAGGTTTAGCGGCGGCTCATGCTCAAGGTCTGGTGCATCGAGATATCAAGCCAAGTAATGTGCTGCTTGAAAAAGGAATTGAGCGCGCATTGTTGACGGATTTCGGATTAGCGCGAGCTGCGGATGATGCCTCATTGACTCGAACAGGTTTCCATCCTGGTACTCCGCAATATATGTCGCCCGAACAAGCGTGTGGCGATTCAGTGGATGCTCGAAGTGATCTGTTTAGCTTGGGTAGTGTCTTGTACGTGATGTGTACGGGCCGCGCCCCTTTTCGTGCAGACTCTTCTTTGGGCATTTTGAGAAAAATCACCGATTCGGAACCCGTTCCGATCCGTGAAATCAATCCAGCTGTTCCGGAATGGCTGGAGGGTTTGGTTGAGAAGTTGATGGCAAAAAGAATCGAGGATCGATTTCAAAGCGCTGCAGAGGTTGCCACCATCTTTGAAGAGTGTTTGGCTCATGTTCAAGAACCGCTTCGGCATGCATTGCCGAAGCGATGTCACAGAACATTTCTGCAAAAGTTATTTCAGTCTAGGAGGTTGCGATTGATTATGAATGAAACAAGAGTTCTATCGATAATGGGTTTAGTGTTGTTCTTGGCCGCGATTTTGGTGCCATTTCTTTTGGCAGGAGTTGCGGTACGCGAAGAGCATCTTTTGTTGTTTGCGGCGGTCGCATTTGGTTTCGCTGTGATATTTGCGGTCATCAGTCGCAAAGAACTGTTCAGTCGCATCGTTCTCATCATCTCTGGGGCCGTTTTGGTGGGTGGTTTATTGGGCGCGATCGTGATGGTTCCCTGGCTGGGCTATCGTCGGTCGCAAGCAATGTCGCAAGAAATGATGGCAGAAAGAAGGCAATTGGAGTATGAGGTTGCGGCGTTGCAGGATGGACAAGTCACCTATGGGGATGGAGCAGTAGGGTCTGTGGGAAGAGCGGAGTGGGAAAAAGAATATGTAGCGGCTGTCGAAGAGGGGGTTGCACAAAAGGAGAGCTATCCAGAAATGGTGGAGCGGTTGCGTAAGTTGACCAACGTGCAAGCCTCGCGGATGAGGAAATCGACGTCCCATCAACTGATGTCCCGCTCCTTGCAATTGGAAACCTTCTCCGAACGCGAGTTGGCGCGTGATGCAGATGGAAAGGTGCTCTTTCAATTTCCTGCTGGCTTCCTGAGTTCGTTGTCACTTGAACAACGAGTTGCAATTGCCGATGCTTTGGGAGACATACCTGTAGCCTTTGCAACGATGCAAGTAACACCCTTTGTGATTAATTCAGCGCAGGGGCTTCCGAGCTATGACGCCAGTCCGTCTAGTGGTGGTCAGGGATCGGAGGTCTCGGCATTGCGGATCATTGTGTTCTTTGATTCAGAGGGTAAGAGTGTTGCCTTTGGCATGGATGGCGTTTACGTGCATGCCGGAGTTGGTAGGGAAAAAAAGGCCAAGGAGAAAGAAGCGGAAATCGATGGAGTGGAGGAGGCAGGCGAGCTTCTGCCTTTAAGCGAGGGTGCAGATTCGGGTTCGTCCAAATTAGGTGATGGGGTAGAAGTCCCGCAACCATTCGAAGAAACGAGTTCTTCGGGCGACACGCCCTGAGCGAGGCTGGCGTGGTTTTGTTCGCGGGTGGCGGAAATTTCGCCGCCCGGTTTCTCTGGTTGAACTATAAGATTGAGAAAATTGAAGGTTTTTAGGGGAAAAATTTAGTGTTTTGGCAGGTGCATCGGGGGAGATTGGAAGTCCCGAGCCTGCTTTCTTGCGTTATCGGCGCAGTATTTGCTCTCCTCACCGTGGGCAGTCATGATAGAAAAGCAATGAGCTTTGGCTGGGGAAGAGGAGTTTAGCGTGTTGAAAAGAGTCGTCGCAAGAAACTGCGGTTTTACATTGGTCGAGTTGTTAGTCGTGATTGCGATCATCGGGATCTTGGTGGGCTTATTGCTGCCAGCTGTTCAATCTGCCCGAGAGGCTGCACGCAGGATGCAGTGCTCGAACAATCTCAAACAGATTGGTTTGGCGCTGATGAACTATGAAAGT
>JBILTA010000244.1:0-7719 GCA_044371785.1 Pirellulaceae bacterium
CCAAGTATTGGCGCATGGAGAAGTGGTAAAAGTGGGTGACAAGTTCGGGATTCGAATCAAAGAAGTCGTGCCCCCTGCGGAACGTTATGTTCCCGTTTGGCCATCTAAGCCTGAAGCAGCTGAGTAATCTGGCGTTGGCAGGACACATCGACGGCTTTGCCTTAACGCGCTGAAATGACACATTGGAATAATGACAAACCCCTTTGTCTCATGAGATTCTCTCACAAGCAAAGGGGCTGATTTTTAGGAGCTCGTTGCTTAAGTTAGCCTGGTTAGGCAACTTGCCATGTGTCACCCGAACGGAACAGTTGATTGAGGTCCCCTGCCCCGCGTTTTTGTTTGGCAAGTTTGATTTGATCATTCATTTGATCATCAAACGTTGCAGCTTGCACGTCGCGAAAAACACCGATCGGTTCTGGAAACTCGGCCCGACGCATGCGAGCTAACAAGAAGGAGTGAATGAGGTCTCCCTGTTCATCGTGAACCAACAGGTCACTTTCCGTGATGCCATTACCTAGTTGAACCACTTCCAGTTTGGTGCCAACGAGTCGAATACCCTTATCACGCTCTTTACCGAAAACCAATGGCTTGCCATGTTCTAGCTCGATGACATTGTCATCGCGTGTAGCTCGATCAGCGGCATAGTTCCATGCGCCATCATTGAACACGTTGCAGTTCTGATACACTTCAACGAAGGCTGTTCCTTTATGTTCAGCAGCTCGCTTCAGTGTTGCGGCAAGATGTTTTACGTGGGCGTCGATCGAGCGGGCAACAAAGGTTGCTTCAGCGCCCAGGGCCAACAACATGGGATTGAGCGGATGGTCGATGGCTCCCATCGGCGTACTCTTGGTGACTTGGCCCTCTGGACTAGTTGGGGAGTATTGTCCTTTGGTCAAACCATAGATTCGGTTGTTAAAAAGGATGATGTTCAGATTTACGTTTCGACGCAGTAAGTGCACGAAATGATTGCCACCAATACTTAGGGCATCTCCGTCACCTGTGATAACCCAAACCTTGAGATCAGGTCGAGTCACTTTAAGTCCAGTTGCAACGGCTGGGGCGCGGCCGTGGATACTGTGAACGCCGTAAGTGTTCATGTAATACGGAAAACGGCTTGAGCAACCGATACCCGATACGAACACCATTTGCTCAGGTG
Organism: Pirellulaceae bacterium; assembly: GCA_044371785.1. Classification (GTDB taxonomy): domain Bacteria; phylum Planctomycetota; class Planctomycetia; order Pirellulales; family Pirellulaceae; genus JAFLCP01. The sequence goes on from JBILTA010000244.1 coordinate 1,157, forward strand.
GAATGCCAAGTTCTGGCAAAACCTTTTTCATTTGAGCTAGGATGGAATAGTCGCCGCACCCAGGGCACCAGCGAACATCTTGATCGCTAGCGAAGTCTGCTGCCTTCAGAACGGGAAGATTGACTGTGCTCATTTTTAACTCGACGAAAGACGAATTCTGTTTTCAAAAAGTGGTGAATCTGAGCCGCAATTGTTGGCTGTAGATTCAGCGAATTGCGTTTCAAGGATTAGGCGAGTTTGCAGGCATGGGAAATCTGCTCAACCAATTCCACAACAGAGAATGGCTTGCCCTTAACTTTGTTGTAGCCGATCGCATCGACTAGATACTTCGCGCGAATCAGCATTCGCAATTGACCCATATTGAGTTCAGGTATGAGAACTTTGCGATAGCGTTTCAAAACATCACCCAAATTACTTGGGAATGGATTGAGGTGACGCAAATGCAAATGGGCTACGCTGAGTCCGCTTTCTTGAGCTTGTTTCACGGCCGTCATGCAAGCACCGTAAGTTCCACCCCAAGAGACGACCAACAAATCGCCCGATTCGGGGCCGAGTACTGTGGCTGGCGGAATCATCTTGGCAACATTGGCAACCTTTTGTTCGCGCGTGCGAACCATGTGCTGATGGTTTTCCGGATCATAACTGATGTTGCCTGTCACGTCCTCTTTCTCAATACCACCGACGCGATGCATCAGTCCAGGCGTTCCAGGAATAGCCCAAGGGCGAGCGAGCATTTCGTCGCGACGGTATGGTTTGAAGTTCGCAGCATCCGTTCCGTCGGGATGTTGAATCTGGATTTTCTCCATTTGATTCACATCAGGTATCAACCACGGTTCGGCACCATTGGCGATGTATCCATCCGAAAGAATGACAACGGGCATCATCAGCCGCGAAGCGATGCGCCAAGCTTCAATGGCGGTATCAAAGCAATCTGCTGGCGAGCGGGCCGCAATCACAGGAAGCGGTGATTCACCGTTTCGACCAAATAGAACTTGCAGTAAGTCGGCTTGTTCGGTCTTGGTTGGTAATCCAGTACTTGGGCCACCGCGTTGAACGTCAATGATGATCATGGGCAACTCAAGCATCAAGGCTAGGCCCATTGCTTCAGCCTTAAGAGCGATACCAGGTCCGCTGCTGGTGGTGACGCCCATACTGCCACCGTATGCTGCACCAATGGCGGAGCAGACAGCGGCGATTTCGTCTTCGGCTTGGAACGTGTACACGCCAAAATTCTTGAACCGACTTAACTCATGCAAAATATCGCTGGCTGGCGTAATCGGATACGAACCATAAAAGAGTTGTTTGCCGGAAAGCTGAGCGGCCGTCATCAAGCCCCAGGCCAGAGCTTGATTACCCATCATGTTGCGATAGAGACCTGGCGTGAGCGAAGCTGGTTCGACGCGATAAGAAGCACCGAGTGTCTCTGTCGTTTCGCCGAAAGCCCAACCAGCCAACAAAGCCTTTTCGTTTGCTTTTTGTATGTCAGGAGTTTTAGAAAATTTGTCGCGAATGAAACGCAAGGTCGGTTCCATGGAGCGGCCGTAAAGCCAAAAGACCATCCCCATAGCAAAAAAGTTCTTGCAACGGTCCGCTTCTTTGACACTTAGTCCAAGCTCCTTGACCGCTTCCATCGTTAGCTTATTCATCGGAACGCGAACCAAGCGATAGTTCTCCATCGCAGGTTCCTCTAGCGGACTCGTTTTGAGGTTCGCCAGTTTGAGATCTTTATCTTCGAAGTTATCTTCGTTGACAATCAGCAAGCCACCTTTGCGGAGGTCGGTAAGATTGGTGACCAACGCTGCCGGGTTCATCGCGATGAGCGCATCGACTACGTCACCCGGGGTAAAGACCTCGTGGGAGGCAAACTGAACTTGAAAGCCGCTAACTCCCGCTCGCGTGCCGCGTGGGGCTCGAATTTCAGCGGGGAAGTCAGGGAAGGTTGCAATATCATTTCCCAACAGAGCAGATGTGTTGGTGAGCTGAGTGCCAAGAAGCTGCATTCCGTCTCCGGAATCGCCAGCTAGTCGTACGGTAACACCACTTACATATTGAACCGGTTTCGAAGACTGCTCCAAAGAAGCCACGTCCGTCGACATGCGGGGTACATCCATCAAAAGGGTAGTCGGTTGAAATCTAACGATACAAAGGAGTTTATCGTTTTTTCCAATTGTTAGGGTAAAGCTATTTTGGCAAAAGAACAGGCCTATATGTGTCCTAGGCCCCCTATTTTTGCAGTGTGCGGCAACTCTTCATTACAAAATGCGGGGGTGTGTTCGTGTGTCCACTTCCGCTTCAGAGGCCACAATACAAGCATTGGGCTGAAAGCCCTCGAGTGTGGTAAGCGCTTCTTGGGATCCTCTAGATCAGTCCGCAATCTCGGCTCAAACCTAACCTGTTGATGTCTGGCAAAATGCTAGCGACTTTTTCAACCGATCGCCCTTCCTAAATTAGGCAAATTAATAACCTTCCGTTGCTAGCATATCCTCGAAGCGCTAGCTTTGCCGCCCATTTAAGGTGCCAGGCACCAACAACGGCCTTCTCGATGCCCAATAAAGGTGCCAGGCACCGTATGGAGCCGCTTGGCGAGACGATTTTGGTGACGATTTTGGTGCCAGGCACCGTATGGAGACATCGTTTGGGAAGTTGCGGGAGTGCTAGCAATCGAAGGAGAGAAGAAGCACTATTCGTAATTCTTATCTTTCGGGGCTAAGACGTTATTTGCTAGCAGAAAGTTCGTATGGAAGCAGCGTTGTTTTGAATCCGTCAATTTCCGCCTGCCGCAGTGTCGCGGAATCCCCCATCGCCTCATAAAGAAATGGTTTCTCCGTAAACGGATCGTTCGGTGCTGGCAATTCAAGCTCGTCCAACGTCTGCGGAAAATGGCCATCATGTTTGCTAGCATGATCTCGAAGGGCTTCGATCGTCTGCAGGAACTTCACACGACGCTCAAAGTTCTTGCAGACCAAGACACCCTGCGCGATCGCAAGTGGGAATGGACTTGTTTTGGCTCCGGTTTTTGCCAGCAATTCTTTGATTTGGGCGTCGAGCTTGTTCTTGACAGCGATGACCTCGATTGGACTTTGATAGGCCATAGGCTCTAGTTGAGTCCGCATTTGATCGCTTTGCATGTAAATCCATCGCATGATGAGCTCTTCTTGGGACATTTTCATGATGTCCGTTTCCAAAAAGCCGAAGACCTGAGGAAGTTCTTGTATTGCCAGATCTCGCATTTTGTTTTGTACTGCTAAGCCTTCTTCGGGGGTATAACGCTCTTCGCTGACCTCACCATAAAGTTCCACGAACCGTGTTGCGAGCTCGGTCCATTTCGCGTCACCAATCGGTGGCAGTGGTTGATCCATTTCTGCCGGAGAGGCCCACAGTTCCCAGCGGACCATTGGCCCAAGGCCATGGAGCGTAGGTGGTAGTGTGGCTAGGGACCAGTACATATTCGGGCATTTTTCTGATTGCATCGCCAGTTCAAGATTATCGAGAGCCATATTGGCAATCGCCAATCCCACCAAATGGCAAACGACAATAGGAGTCGCCGCACAATGACGACCACAGGCAAGTTGGGCCTTAATACGACGAAGCGCTTCATCGGTTTCCCCCTTCGATAATAGAAGGCGAATCCACGCCGTCATGCCGCGTCCAGCAAGCTGACGCTGTGATTGCAGATCTGGCAATAGGATCAAATAGGGCCGTTCACTTCGAAGGGGATATTGCCAGTCCGCATGACTCATCGAACCAGCCCGAACCAACTGCTCTGCGAAGCGTGCAAAATAAAACTCTTTGAACTTAGGATCGTTGACATCCATTTCGGCATAGTCGCCGAGTTTAGGGTAGATGTCTTTCATAAATGCTGTTTGTTCATAAACCATACGCAACATGACGGGGACCGCGTTGCCAGCTTCTTGCTCTTCTTCAGGAGGCAGCAAATGGAATAGTGGAGCTCCTGCAACCGCTTTTTGCGGCGATAATCGCAGCACTTTCTTGCTTGTAGCAACTTGTTGCCCATAAACGATCGTCGGAATCGAAAGCAACACACAACTAACAAGGCTAAATAAACGAAATCGCTAGGGGCTCATTTTAGGCTTCTCCTGAAAGGATGAGTGAATAATCTTTCGGTTACAATGTTTGATGATGGCGGTCCAAAGTCGTTGGAAATACAACGGAATTTGCGTCGTCTTGTTCGATTAGTACTTAGTCAATTTCTTTATGTCTCAAGTTGGCTGTCCGCGTTTGGACCGAAATAGAATTTGAAGACATTTGGCGGTGTGTCAAAAACTGGTTTAGGTCAAAGCTCTGCCGCTTTGCGAATTCATCGCGATCGATACTCGTTTGCTTCTCGGGTATTTCGTGCTGAACGATTTGCTGGTCGTGCTGCTTCGAATCGTATTGGAGGATTGACCTCAATTGCATTGAAAGTGATATGATGGCCAAGAGGGAAGCAGCAATAGTCAGCATTCGCCAATGATTGGTCGTTGATTGCTGTTGCTTTCGTAGCAACGCAACCCCTGCTGCGAAACCGCACTGATAAAGAATGTCATCGCGATTCTCCGGGCCTTCTCCTAACGAATGTGCTTGCAGTTGTCGTTCGAACTCCGCAAAATCGCAGCGATTGAATTCTGGCCCCATATTCTCATTGGCGTTGTTTGTCATCAGTCACCCCCTAGAAGTTCTTTCAGTCGAGCAACACCAGTTTGATAGATCCGCCAAACCGTTGCTGTAGAAGTTCCTAGCGCGACACTAATCTCATCTAAAGTTAGGCCGCCCCATACCTTGGCAATCACGACTTCTCGCTCTTTAGAGGCAAGTTGATTTAGTAAGTCGTGGATTTCAAATTCGGCTATGCCGCGACCAGCTTGGTTTTGTGATTGGAAAGCTGCTACTGTCTTTTCGCGTATCTGTCGCTTCTTGCGTGAAACCTGCGGATTGATGGCCAACCTTTTGGACACCGTAAACAACCAAGCTGCGCAATTGTCCGGCATCGTTTCTTCTTGAGCCAGTTTAATAAAAGCTTGTTGAACCACATCCTCCGCTTCAGTACGTTCTCCGCCGACCCAAGCCACCAATATTGGCCAGTGGCGATCGAGTAGCTTCCCCAGTGAGTCTGTGTCGATTGGCATATAGAGGCGTCACACCATAGAACGACTAAAACAGAAGCCGGCCTTTGTGGGTTGCTTCTAACTACATAGACAAAACCGAGTCAGCCGTTTTTTCATGCGTTTTCGAGAAACAGCTTAAATGGGTCGCTTTATTCCAGGGCAAATTCTCTACAGTGGAAATAGAAAAAGGCTTTGAACGGTTTGTTCAAAGCCTTTTGGTAATGTTTTCAATTTTCGTCGTTGGACTTCGTGCCAGACCAGATTTGCTTCGGCTATGCTCGCAGCCAAAGCTTCCGCCCGAGTTGCCTACAATTTGGGGACAGGACGCTTCGGTGGTGGCTTCGCCAACATGGCCGCTTGGTCATCCTGCGGCGGAGGAGGGATGTTGTTATTGTTATTTGGATTGTTTCGCATCGCAGCGGGCGGAGTAAGGTCGGTGTATTCTTCAACCCATTTCCAACCTAATGGTTGTTTCAGTTCTCGTGATGCCAATAGTGCCCAAGGAGTGCGAGGATGATTCTTCACAACTGCTTCGAGCATGTCCCTCGCTTGCTGAGCTTCTTTTTCAGCTTTGCTTCCTACGCTGATTTCGGCATCCGGTGTGAGCACCCAAGTGTTGCTCTTTTCCTTTTCAAACTTCATGCCACGTTTGGCCTTGGCCAACATGGCGTTGTAGCCTTCGGTTCGAACTTTGTGGGCTAGAGTCATCCCGATGGATAGATCGAATCCGGCCAACCAGCGAATGTTGGTTTCCTTCTCGCGAGCCGGTAAACCAGCGATCAGTATTTCGGAAAGGCCCGTCAACTTCGGTTCTAAGCGTGCCGCAGATTGCTGAGCCGTCGTTAGTTCTGTAATGAACCGAGCCTCATCCACTTTGACGAATCGCAATTGGGTTGGATCGAAATCTCCGACTCGCGCAAACTGTGCTGCCTTAACGAGTGATTGACGAAGCGGGCTCTTCGCAACGCGTTGCACATACTCTTCTTTGGATATGTACTCGGGTCGATATTGGAACATTCGCTCCGGATCGAAGAAGTACTCCATCCGTGAGGCGTAGGCCCCAATTTCGCCTTCGCGGACTCTTCCGTCATAGCGTCGATTTGGGTGGACCGTAAAATAAATCCCACCAGTTTCGTAGCACAGTCTAGACAGAGCAAACGGACCAAACCCAGAATCGATCACTGGTTCTTCAAAGTAGTTATTGTCGAAGCCAATTTGTACTCGTTCAGGGAAAATAGACTCAGGTCCTTGATCGACTTGTGCCCACGTCGGTGTTTGATCGTACTGTGGATCTGGGTCGATATACCGAATATAGGTAAACTCCCGCCCGAAGGGTGCAGGAGAGCCGATGACATAAACGGGCATAGCGAATTGACGATACAATTTGATCGTAGAATCAAGGCCCTCGGCATCATCGCCACGTTCATCGGTCACAACGATCATCATCACATTTCGCTC